>NZ_JAOCDI010000028.1:0-83608 GCF_029840855.1 Pseudomonas sp. GD03862 | reverse complement strand
ATTGGTCATGCGAGCTCCTTGCTCAGAGAGACAGTCTTTTCCAACCAGAGACGCACTGCGGCAACTTTCAGTACTGACAAGACTGAAATGCCGTTATTCATACTGTGCTGGATTTCAGGCCCGACTCTATGCTGTAAGAAGTTTCCTACTTACTTGCTGAGATGATCGGGCGATCAAGTATCTGGAATTCAAGTGAAAGACAATGCCTCGATCGCTGCTTTTCGGTCGAGGATGAAAGTGTAAGATTTTATTTGAATGTATATGTATTGTGTTTGCGCAATATCGTGTGAAAAGTTGCAGTATTTTTGTAGGAGGTTTCGTACTTTAAGATTGTTGTATGTTCAGTTTTTGCACTTGGCCATCACTACCTGGCAAGTCCTGGGCGTGCCTCCCGAGCGGCTGGCATAACGCACGCAGTTATTCAGGGATTTCTGTCGCGCAATGCTCAAGGTATTGCCCCAGGCCAGGCCGCCTTCACCGGTAGTGGGGACGGCCTTGGCAAAGCAGTTGGAGCCCACTGCAGGCGTGGCGTAGCGTGCCTTGCTGGCGTTGCTGGAGCAGCCAGCGAGAGCCAGGCTGAGGCCGAGCAGGGTGGCCAGTGCCCAGGACGCATATGGTCTGCTCATGTTTTCCCCTTCTGCGCTTGGCAGCAAATGCCTTGCAGGATATTTCATTACAGCGACGCGGTGAACTATCTCGGCGTCAAGAGGCTCCTTTGCTAAGCGCACCCTGCGCTTATCTGATGGCGCAAGACCATCAGCCCTGGGTCACTGAATGAAAAGGAGGCACCGTGACCGCACCTGATCAAACCCTTTACCGCTGTACGCCCAGCCCGCTGCATGCCCTGCTGCTGGCGGGCAGTGTGCCGTTGTTCCTTGGCGCGCTGCTGAGCGATATCGCCTACTACAACAGCTATCAGATTCAGTGGAGCAACTTCGCCGCCTGGCTGATCGCCGGGGCCCTGGTGTTCTGTGGGCTGGCACTGTTGTTCGCGTTGGCCAACCTGATCCGCGCAGAGCGCAAGGGTGGGCGCGCTACGCTGTACTTCGTGCTGCTGCTGGTGACTTGGGTGCTTGGGCTGATCAATGCCTTTGAGCATGCCAAGGACGCCTGGGCGGTGATGCCTTCTGGGCTGGTGTTGTCGGTAATCGTGACAGTGCTCGCAGTGGTGGCCGCCTGGACCGGTTTGAGCAACCTGCGTTCAGGAGGTGTGGCATGAAGCCTTTGCATGCATTTAGCCTGTTGGGCGTGGCGCTATTGCTGAGTGCCTGTGGTGGCGACGGCGAGCCGACCCAGGCCCATGGCCCGGACCCGAAGCTGCCGGAGCCTCAGCGCGGCTTGCTGCCGAGCATGAAGATTGCGCAACCGGCTGCCTGGGGCGAGCTGAAACCGACCGTGCCGGAGGGCTTCAGTGTCACCGCCATTGCCACCGGCCTGAAAATCCCGCGCCAGAGCCTGGTGCTGCCCAATGGCGACATTCTGGTGGCTGAGGGCCGGGGAGGCAGCGCGGCCAAGCTCAAGCCCAAGGATGTGATCGCCAGCCAGATCAAGGCCAAGGGCAATACCCAGGTCAAGGGTGGCAACCGCCTGACCTTGCTGCGCGATGCTGATGGCGATGGCAACTACGAGGTACAGGCCGTGTTTGCGGATAACCTCAACGCACCGTACGGCCTAGCCTATGCCAACGGCAAGCTGTATGTAGCCAATCAGGATGCGCTGGTGCGCTTTGACTACAAGGAAGGCCAGACCCAGGCCGACGGCCCGCCAACCAAGGTCACCGACCTGCCGGCCGAGATCAACCACCATTGGACCAAAGCGCTGACCATCAGCCCGGATGGCCGCTTCTTGTATGTGGGTATCGGCTCGAACAGCAACATCACTGAGCGCGGCCTGGAGGTGGAGATCGATCGGGCCATGGTCTGGCAGGTCGATGCCGAGACCGGCGCGCACCGGCCCTATGCCACCGGCTTGCGTAACCCGACGGCATTGACCATTCAGCCGCAGACCGGGCAGTTGTGGACGGTGGTCAATGAGCGGGATGAGTTGGGCCCTGACCTGGTGCCGGACTACCTCACTTCGGTACGTGAAGGGGGCTTCTATGGTTGGCCTTACAGCTACTGGGGGCAGCATGTGGATGAGCGGGTGCGGCCGCAGAACCCGGACAAGGTGGCGGCGGCGATCAAGCCGGATTACAGCCTGGGTTCGCATGTGGCTGCACTGGGTGTGGACTTCTCGACCCCGGCAATGGGCGAGCGCTTTGCCGACGGTGTATTCGTGGGCGAGCACGGCAGCTGGAACCGGCCTAACCCGGTGGGGTACAAGGTGATCTTCGTGCCGTTCAGCAATGGCAAGCCTGCAGGGGAGCCGATCGACTTCGCCACGGGCTTTCGCGGTGAGGATGGCAAGACCCGGGGGCGACCGGTTGGGGTGACGGTGGACCCGCGGGGAGCGTTGATCATTGCCGATGACCTGGCGAATACGGTGTGGCGGGTGACGCGTAATCGCTGAATGCTATCTGATCAAATCGTCAAAGCTTGCTGGCGATGGGCCGCAGAGCGGCCCAATTGCTGAATGACAGGCATTGCGCGTGGTCAGAAGCGGTAGTTGAAGCTGGCTTCCAGCGTGCGCGGTGCCCCTGGGGTGATCAGGTCGACCGAGCCATGTGCCGAGGCATAGTAGTCACGGTCGAACACGTTCTTCAGGCGCAGCGCGGCATCCCACTGCGGCACGCTGTACAGCAGCGCGGCGTCGAAGGTGGTATAGCCTGGCATCACCACCACATTGTCGAGTGCTGTGTAGCGTTCGTCGACGTAGTTGGCTCCGGCGGCCACACGCCACTCTGGTGTCAGGGTACGTACCAGCCAGACGTTGGCGCTGTTGCGCGGCGTCAGGGTAGGTGTCTGGCCTTCGTTCGCCACGCCATTGGTCTTGCTGTTGGACTTGGTGATTTCGGCGTCCAGGTAAGCGTAACCGGCATAGATCTGCCACTTGTCGGTGAGATGCCCGCTGACGGTGGCTTCAAAGCCATCGGTACGCTGTTCGCCAGCCAATACGGTCAGGTTGGGGTTGGCCGGGTCGGCAGTCTTCATGTTGGTGCGCTCAAGGCGGAACACTGCGGCGGTCAGTGACAGGCGGCTGTCGAGCAGGTCCCATTTGGCGCCGATTTCATAGTTGGTGGTTTCTTCCGGCTCCAGGTGCTGGTTGCTCGGGCTCACCGCGAATACTTCGCCAGAAGGCTGATAGCTGCGGCTGACCGACACATAGTAGGACTGGATGGCGTCTGGCTGGTAGACCAGACCCGCACGCGGGCTCCAGGTCTTGTCGGTACGATCGAGGTCGATGTTCTGCACGCGGTCGTCGTCGTACTCCTGGCCAAAGATGTCATAACGCACACCGACCAACGCCTTCCAGTGCGCGTTCAGCTCGATCATGTCCTGCACGTACAGACCGGTGGTCTGCTGGAAGTTGGTGCCCTTGGAAGACAGGTTGGCGGCATGTTCCGGTACCGCCACCAAGGCATCGCGGTAAACCGGTACCTGGGCCACGTTGGTCTGGCTCAGCACGCGCTGGTATTTGTCCTGAAAGCCTGCTTCCACGCCATACAACAGGTTGTGCTGCATGCCCGCCAGTTGCGCCTGTTGCTTGAGCTCCGTCTGGTTGAACACACCGTACTCATCGCGGGCGACGTTGCCGCGGTTGAGCTTGATCAGCAGTTCACCATCGGGCGCGGTGACGAAGCGCGTCGGGCTGCTGTCGGCCAAGGTGTTGTTGCGGTCCAGGTCGTAGCGGTAGTAACGGCTGGTGTTGGTCAGGGTGAAGTTGTCGTTGATGCGGTAGTCCAGGCTGGCTGTAAGCGAGAACACCTCGCTGCGGGCGTAATCCTGGTCAGCATCGCCAGAGCCGAAGCGCTTGTCGCGGTCCACGTCCACCGGGCGGCTGCCCAGGGCCGGTATGCCGAAGTCGATCAGGCGCTTGTCGTACAGGTAGGTGGCGCCCAGGTTCAGTTCCAGGTCGTCCGAGAGACGGAAGTAGGCCGACGGTGCGATGGCCTTGCGGTCGATGTAGCCATCATCGCGGAAGGTGTCGCTGTCTTCGAAGGCACCCGTTACGCGGTAGGCCTGGTTGCTTTGTGGGTCGGCCCAGCCGGTGTCGAATTGGGTTCGGCGTTTGCCTTCGCTGTCGACGTTCATGCCGACTTCGCGCTTGGGCGTGAAGCTTGGTTTCTTGCTGATGCTGTTGATCAGCCCGCCCGAGGAGCCACGGCCATACAGCACCGCGGCCGGCCCCTTGATCACCTCGACACGCTCGATGTTGGACAGATCGCGAAAGTACAGGGCGTCGTCACGCACGCCGTCTATATACATGTCGCCAATGGCGCTGAAGCCACGGATGGTCACCTGATCGCGTTGGCCGTCGCCGTTGGACAGGCCGATGCCGGGCACGTTCTTCAGCACGTCTTCCATGGACTGTGCGCCTTGGTCCTTGATCACGCTTTCGGGAACGACGTTGACAGTTTGCGGGATATCGCGCAGCGGCGCGTCGATCTTCATGGCGCTGCGGCTTTCACTGGCCTTGTAGCTTTGCTGCTCATAGACGCTGGTGACGGCGGTGGCAGGCAGGGCGAGGCTACTTTGCGTATCGGTTTGCGCGGCAGCGTGTACAGCAGGCACAACGAGCAGGCCCAGCATGGAAATGGATGCTGGGGCAACAGACTTTTTTGCCATTACAGGCGACTCTTTGTTGTTATCGGGAGTCACGAATAGTAATGATTTGCAAATGTAAAGCAAGTGTAAAGAATTCGTATTAGCTATAACAGTGGTTTCTGCGCCGAAATGCGTCGCGCGCCGGAAGGGCCGGCAAGGCGGCAGGTAATGGCTATGCTTGATACCGCGTGAACCTTTCACGCGCCCATTCGGACTTGATCACATGGAAGCACGCCTATGAACCCCATTCGTACTCTCGCTCGTGCTGTAGCCCTTGCCACGCTGGCCTCTGCTGCCAGCTTCACGGTACAGGCTGCCGGTATCCCCATCGGGAGCGAGGCGCTGGAAAGCCATGTCACCACACAGGTAACGGCTATCGACCTGGCCACCCGCCAGGTCACGGTGAAAGGCCCTGACGAGAAGAAGGATGTGACGTTCCAGCTGACCGAAAAGGCCAAGGCGCTGCCCAACCTGAAAGTCGGTGACCAAGTCGACATCTACGTGACACGCGCCGTGGCCTATGTGCTCAATCCGGAAGTGGGTGGGGCGCCGAAAGCGACTGAAGAGTCCGGTACCATCCGCGCAACCGAGCAAAACCCCAACCCGGGCGGCGAGGCGTTCCGCCAGGTCAAGGTTACCTCTCAGATCAAGAAGATCGACCTCAAGACGCATGAGGTGAGCTTGTTGCCACCGGAGGGCAAGCTGCAGGTGGTCAAGGTCGAGAATCCAGACCTGCAGAAACGCATGAAGAACCTCAAGGTTGGCCAGACGGTTGACGCGATCTACACCGAAGTGCTGCGCGTCGAAACCTCGCGTTGACCTTGGCCGTTGCCGACCTCGGTTACTCGCCTACAACCGGCCGTTTGCGGTCCGGGCAGCCCGGTACCGGGAAGTGGGTCTTAGCCGCTGGCGGCTTCGATCAAGGCCTGGGGTTCGGCACGTTCGGAGTAGTCGACATTGACGAAGGCATGGCGAATGCGGCCATCCTGGCCGATGACGAAAGCGCTGGCCATCGGCAGGCTGAGGTCGTCGCATTCGTTCAGTGCCTTGAGGTCGGCGCCGAGTGCTTGGTACACCGCCTCCAGCGCTGGCTCCAGCTCGAAGACGATGCCGTACTGGCGCGCCAGCTGGTTGCCCGGGTCGCTTAGCAGTTGGTAGCGCACTCCCAGGGATTCGCGGGTTTTCAGGGTGGCAGCGCGGCCTTGGGCAGAGACGGCGACCAGCGTTGCACCGCTGGCGGCCAGATCGCTTGCCATCTGCTGGTATTCGCTGAGCGCTACATTGCAGAACGGGCACCACAGGCCGCGGTAAAACACCAGTACCAGCGGACCGCGTGCCAACAGGGCACGCAGGTCCACGGCCTTGCCATCGGCATCCTCCAGCACGGCCAGCGGGGCGGTGTCGCCGGCTTTGAGCGCGTGGTCCTCAGGATGCCTTGCGATAAGGGCTTGCAGCGAGGCGCCAAATTTTTCCAGTACCTCGGTGGGCAGTTGGGCCATCTGCTGTTTGACGGCGTCGAGTTTTGCCTTGAGTGACATGCGTGTTTCCTTGTGGTGGTTCACTGGGGCAGGCTTCGGGTGGCCCGGGTCTGGATGCGCTGTGAGGCCTTGCAGGCGGGGGGATGGCGCTCAAACAGCTGAAGTATCCAGTCGGGGCGGGTCTTGCTGGCATCGTTGAGCCAATTGGCGACCGAGTCCTGGGCGTATTTTTCGGCTTCGGCCAGCAGCGGTACCAGCAACGGCTCGGCCACTTCTGGTCGTTGTTTGAGCGTGGCAATGTGCTCGCACCAAACGCCACGCGGGCGCAGGATCTCGATGCAGAACCGACGTACCAGCGGGTCGGCATCACCGGTATGGCGGCCGAGTAGCGCCAGGGCGGCTTCAAGGTGCTGGGCCAGGCGCGGGCGCAGGGCGATCCAGGCCCATTCACGCACGCCGAAGTGCTCATCGCGGGCGAAGCGAAACTGCGCCAGCAGGGCATCTTCCGCAGGCTGCGAGCGTGACAGGTACGCCTGGGCGAACGCCGCCCAGCTGCGCACGGTATCGGACGGGTGCGTGCAGCATTGCTCGAACACCTGCTGGCGCAAGGACTCGGCGGCCTGCTCCAGCCACTTGCCCAGCGCCAGGCCAATGGCCGCCACTTTTTTTGACAGGCCCAGTGCCTGGGCCTGGTCCGCACTGGCAGCGAGTTGCTCTACCAATGCTGCTGGCAGTTGCCCTGTCAAGGCGTTGACCAGGGCGGCTTGATCCACCGCCAGGCATTCGGCCAGGTTGCGGGTTGGCAGTTGGCCAAGGTCGATCAGGGACTTTCGGTCGTCGCTCATGGCTTAGGCTCCATGGCAGTGGCACGGTACAGTCGATTGCCGGCCAGGCACGTGCACAGCCCCGTTGATGTGCACATCCTCCAGAGGACGGCCCAGTGCCGAGTCTTCGATGGGCGAAAGCTGAAACCCTCGATGGCCACTGGCTGTCTGGCAAGGCGGCGGATGAACGGGCGCCGGTAAAGCGCCGCTGGCAGGCAGGCCTCGAGCCAAGGTTGGCGACGACTTAACTGGTCGTGTTCGCTTTGTACCCGGGGCTTCCTGCCAAGCCGGGCCAATACGCTCTGATTCTGCAACATCATCCACCTCCATGTGGTCTTGCGGGTGTGCCTTGGGTTCAGTGATTGTCCGGTGGCAGTGCCAGGGCAGGACTGGCCGAGAGTGCCTGTAGCGTGGCGGACAGGGCGTCACGTTGCGCGTTGTCCAGTGACTGCATGATCGTGCCGATCCAGTCGGTGTGTTCGGCGAATACGGCGTCGAGTACCGCTATGCCTGCCGAGGTAAGGCTGATGCTCAGCTTGCGCCGGTCATGGGCGTCCTTGCGGCGCTTGATAAAGCCATCACCCTGCAGGCCGTCGAGCAGGCCGGTCACGGTGCCTGAGGTGATTGCCAGGCGCGTCGCCAGCTCCAGCGGTGCCAGGCGGCCGCCTGCGCCTTGCAAGGTCAGTAGGATTGCGAATCGCCCTTCTGACAGGTTATGGCGGGCCAGCCGTGCGGCGCATACCCGGTTGATGGCCGCTGCAGCGGACAAGAGTTCGAAACACAGGCGCACGTTTTGCCTGGCGTCAGCGGGGGCCTCGGCCAGTGCATCGAGCATGATGTGATGCTTGTTCTCAAGAGTATTCATAAGGCGCAGTTTATCTTGGTGCCTTAGTAAGTCAACAGCACCGATGTTTCAGGGTGAAGACAGCATGCGCACGCCAGACGGAAGGGATGTTTCACCATGCAGGGTACGAATAGTTCAAGTGCAGGATTTTGATTTCTATCAGTACTGGGGCATGCAGCATCATGGTGGCCATCGATACCTTGGATGAGGACTGCCATGTTCAGTAAATCAATGCTTCTGCTGGCGCTTCCTGTGGCCATGGCGTTGCTTGCCGGTGCAGTGTTGCCGTTTCAGGCCGCAGGTAATGCTGCGGCAGGTCGGGCACTTGGGCACTGGCTGTGGGGGGGCTTTCACATCGTTGACGGTCAGCATGCTGGTGGTGATCGCTGCCCTGCTGATTATCCGGGTACCGGCGCCAGACATGGGCAAGGCCCTGCAGGGGCCCTGGTGGTTGTGGATTGGTGGCGTGCTCGGGGCAATGTATGTAGCCGGCGCCGCCGCACTCACCCCTAAACTTGGCGCAGCAGGGTTCCTGGTACTGGTGGTGGCGGGGCAGATCATCACGGCAGTGCTTGCCGACCATTACGGGGTGATGGGGCTGGGTGGCAAGCCGCTCAGTCTGGCCAGGGTGGCCGGCGTGGTGCTGATCCTGTGCGGAGTGCTGCTGGTACAGGGCACTTGGGCAACGGCGTCACCGGCCCACCCCCCGGCAGCTGTGAAGGCGCAAGAAAACTGATCAGCGCCCTGGTTGGCTGCAGGCCCATACAGTTTCGCGCAGCCAGCGGTGCCCGGGGTCACTGTCCTTGCGGTTGTGCCAGGCTTGCTGATAGTCGAACGAGGGGATGGCCAGTGGCGGTGTGAACTGGCGCAGTGTCTTGTGCTTGCGCAACGACCCCACAGCGCGGCTGGCCACTGTCAGGATCAGGTCGGTGCCGGCCAGCACTTCGACTGCCGCACTCCAGTGTGGCAAGGCCAGGGCAATACGGCGTTGCAGGCCCCGGGCGGCCAGTGCACGCTCGATTTCATCGAAAGCATCCGGGCGCATGGCCATCAATACATGTGGGCGTGCCAGCCAGTCTTCCAGGGCCATGCCGCCGCTGGCAGGCAGGACCTGGCGATCGGCAACGCTGATGAAGCGATCGGCAAACAGGGGCTGGGCGGTGATGTCCTGAGGCAGTTCGGGGAACAGGCCCAGGGCCAGATCCAGCTCGCCATCGAGCAACTGCGCCAACATGGTTTCACGGCTGGCCTGGCTGATGGCCAGGTCCACCCCGGGCGCGACTTGGCGCAGGTGGCGCAGCAGGTGCGGCAGGATGATGCGCGAAGCGTAGTCGGACAACGACAGCCGGAACCGGCGCTGGGCCCTGGCTGGTTCGAACAGTGGGGTGGCCAGCAGGCTGTCGAGATTGCTCAGTGCATCCTGTAGCGGTTGTGCCAGCGATTGGGCGCGGGCGGTGAGGGCCATGCTGCCGCCTTGGCGTACCAGCAAGGGGTCGTCGAAGTGTTTGCGCAATTGCGCCAAGGCGTGACTGACCGCCGGTTGACTGCGGTGCAGGCGCAGGGCTGCACGGGTCACGTGCCTTTCGCTGAGCAGGGCGTGCAGGGCGAGCAACAGGTTGAGGTCGATCTTGCGCAGTTCATCCATCGGGTGAATGGCCTTGGTCAATTCTGGCGACTCGGATCAGCTTAACAAATGCTTGAGTCTTGCACGCGCTTACAGGTGCTGGCGATAGAGGCCTTTTCGCAGCACATGGATTCTACTAGATGGCTTTATGTTTGATCTGTAATTTACTGATAAAAAAGAATTATCTTCTTGCAGTCGCATGCTGAACACACTGTTCAAAGTAAGTCCGCTTGATCGCTTCAGGCTTGAGCCGCGAGCGGCTGTTGTACGTCTGCTCGGTAATGCCGAAGGCAGTCATGCGCATCCATGGCTTGGGGAATTTGCGTACCTGCAGCTTCTTGCGCGTGGCGTACAGGGTTACCCCGGAAAGCTTGGCCTGTTGGGCCTCGGCGGCTATCTGCGCGCCCCAGCCGCAGGTGTGGCGATCGTTCTGGCTCAATGCCCTGGCCTGGGCGCCGAAAGCGAGGGTGGCCAGCAGGCAGCCGGCCATCGTTGCTAGAAGTACTCGCATGTTGCTGTCCTAAGCATCTGAAAGAAAACGGAGTTTGCCTTCGCTTTCCGCAGCCGTGGGCCAGCAATTTGCCGTCAGGGCACAGCCATGCGCAGGGGACTGGCCTTCGGCTTCTGCAGGCTTGTCCAGGCCAGGCTGGCAACCCAGAGCACCGAAACACCATAGTTAAGGCGTTGATACAGGCCGAACAGCTGGCCACTCTGCGCCGCTTGGCCCATCAACGCGACGGTGATGATCGCCAACACCACGCAAGCCAGGGAAAACAGCGCCAGGGCGGGGGAGCCGGCAAGGCGGTTGCCTAGCCACGCCCATAGGGCGCTGGCCAAGGTCAGCGAGAGGAACATCAGCAGACCAAACAGGTTATGCAGTTGCTGCGAGGTAGATGGCTGTGCCGGTGCACAGCCCTGGTCGCAAGGGAACCAGCCGGTGCCCAAACTGCCCATGCCATGCAGCAACACCAGGCCCGCACTCAGCAGCGCCAGCTTCGAGCTACGCCAGCGCCGCACCAGGCCCCAGGCAAACAGGGCAAACAGCAGGGCTAGAGGGTAGTTGTTGACCCGTGGTGACCAGCTGTGGGTTGGCGAGCCTGCCGCGCCCAGCTGGCTCATGGCCTGTTGCAGGTGATCATAGCCAGGGTAGGCCTGGGCCGTGAGCCATACCCCCGCCAGCAGCCAGAGGGGGATCAGCAGGCCACTGCCGAGCAAAAGGCGGTCGAGGGTTTTCATACTGCAGATTCCTTCCATGGAACAGTGAGCGTGGAAGCGTACAGTACAGGCTCACGCAGGCCATGGGCCAGTGATTCTGCGCGTTTCTTCATGGGCCAGGGACTGCAAAGATGGGCAATAAATACCGCACGGGGTGTATGTGATCGTACAACCGCTTGCGCTATGATGAGCGCTGTCTTCCAAGGTGAAATACAGGGCAATGACAGAGCAGCAGGTACAGGCAAGGACCCGGCGCAAGCCGCGCAGTCTGGCCCAGGAACTGGTCACGGTGCTGACCGAACGCATTCGCAGCGGCCAGCTCAAGCGCGGCGACAAGCTGCCGACCGAATCGCAGATCATGGCCGAAGAGGGCGTCAGTCGCACGGTGGTGCGTGAGGCGATCTCGCGGTTGCAGGCCGCCGGGCAGGTAGAGACTCGCCACGGCATCGGTACATTCGTGCTGGATGCGCCGGCTACGGGCGGTTTCCGTATCGACCCGGCCACCGTGGTCACCCTGCGCGAAGTGCTGGCGGTGCTGGAGCTGCGCATTGCCCTGGAGATCGAGTCGGCTGGGCTGGCGGCTCAGCGGCGAAGCGACGAAGCCCTGGCCGGTATGCGGGCGGCGCTGGACGAACTCAACGAGGGGGCGGCCCACGCCACTGATGCGGTGTCGGCGGACTTCCAGTTCCACCTGCGCATTGCCCAGGCCAGCGGCAACCACTACTTCGCCGACATCATCAACCACCTGGGTACCAGCATCATCCCGCGCACCCGGCTGAATTCGGCGCGCCTGGCCCATGATGACCAGGCGCATTACATGAGCCGCCTGATGCATGAGCACGAGGCGATCTATGAGGCGATTGCCCGGCGTGACAGCGAAGGGGCGAAGATGGCCATGCGCATGCACCTGAGCAACAGCCGCGAGCGCTTGCGCCAGGCGCATGAGGCGGCTGAAGCGCAAGGAACCTGAAGCCTTTGCTGCCTGTACTGGCCTCTTCGAGGGCAACATAGCCCTGTAGGAGCGGGCTTGCCCGCGAAGAGGCCAGTACAGTCAAAAAGGAAAGCCCCGCCGTGCGCAGGGCTTTCCTGTTTCTGGCAACCAGTCAGATCGCCCCGTCACTCCACTGACCGTTCACCAACCGCCGCAGCCCCAGCGGGTTGCCGTCGCGCAGTGCCTCAGGCAGCAGCGTCTGCGGGTAGTTCTGGTAGCACACCGGGCGCAGGAAGCGGTCGATGGCCAAAGTGCCGACCGAGGTGCCACGCGCATCGGAGGTCGCCGGGTACGGGCCGCCGTGCACCATGGCATCACAGACTTCGACACCGGTCGGGTAGCCATTGACCAGGATTCGCCCGACTTTCTCCTCCAGCAGCGGCACCAGCCAGGCGAAGGCATCGAAGTCGTCCGCCTCGCCGATCAGCGTCGCGGTCAGTTGGCCGCGCAGGCCGAGCAGCGCGTCGCGCAGTTGGTCGTTGTCCTGCACCTCTACGGCCACGGTGGTGGGCCCAAACACTTCTTCCTGCAACAGCGGGTCAGACTCGACCAGCAGGCGTGCATCGGCCTTGAACAGCTGAGCGCGCGCCTGGTTGCCTTCCTGCACCTGGCCGGCCACATGCTCGATACCGGCATGGGCATGCAAGTGTTCAAGGCCGCCGACGTAGCTGCGCAGGCCGCCAGCGTTGAGCATGGTTTGCCCGGCTTGCTGGTCCAGGTACTGGCCAAGGTCGGCGAGCAACTGGCTGTACTGTGGCGACTGCAAGCCAATCACCAGCCCAGGGTTGGTGCAGAACTGCCCGGCACCCATGCACACGGACCCCGCCAACTCGCGGGCAATGGCCTCGCCACGTTTGGCCAGGGCGCCTGGCAGGATGATGACCGGGTTGATGCTGGACATCTCGGCGAACACCGGGATTGGCTGCGGGCGCTCAGCGGCCATGCGGCAAAGGGCATCACCGCCTTTCAACGAGCCGGTGAAGCCAACCGCCTGGATGGCCGGGTGCTTGACCAGCCACTCGCCCACGCCGCCACCAAATACCATGTTGAACACGCCCTTGGGCATGCCGGTACGCTCAGCGGCGCGCACGATGGCGCAGCCGACCAGGTCGGCCGTGGCCATGTGGCCGCTGTGCGCCTTGAATACCACCGGGCAGCCTGCGGCCAGGGCGGCGGCGGTATCACCCCCGGCGGTGGAGAAGGCCAGCGGGAAGTTGCTGGCCCCGAACACGGCGACCGGGCCTACGCCGATGCGCATCTGGCGCAGGTCTACGCGTGGCAGCGGCTGGCGCTCGGGCAGTGCCAGGTCGATGCGTGCGCCGAGAAAGTCGCCGCGGCGCAGCACTTGGGCGAACAGGCGCATCTGCCCGCTGGTGCGGCCGCGCTCGCCCTGGATACGGGCGGCGGGCAGTGCAGTTTCGCGGCAGACGATGGCGACGAAGGCGTCATCCAGTTCGTCGAGTTCAGCGGCGATGGCGTCGAGGAACTCGGCCCGACGTGCCGGGGCCAGTTGGCGGAACTCGGCGAAGGCTGCGGCAGCGGCCTTGGCGGCCTGGTCCACTTCGGCTTCGGTGGCCTGGGCAAAGCTGTAGGGCAGGGCTTCGCCAGTGCTGGCGTCCAGGCTCTGCAGACGCTGAGGGCCAGCGGCACTGCGCTGACCGGCGATGAAGTTATGGCCGAGGATTTCAGGCATGGGGTGCTCCTGTGGGATTGAGAGTGGCGTGTGTGAATGCGTGGTCAGGGCTGCGGCATCAGGTAATGGGCGCCGGGTTGAACAGGGTGATGTCGTTGTGCAGCCGGTGTTGTTCGGCCCAGGTCTGCTTGCGGCCGCTGGCCACGTCCAGGTAGTAATGGAACAGCTCCCAGCCCAGCTCCTCGATGGTCGAGCGACCACTGGCGATGCGACCGGCGTCGATGTCGATCAGGTCGGGCCAACGTTGGGCCAGTTCGCTGCGGGTGCACACCTTGACCACCGGCGCCATGGCCAGGCCATACGGGGTGCCGCGGCCGGTAGTGAAGACGTGCAGGTTCATGCCGGCCGCCAGTTGCAAGGTGCCACAGACAAAGTCGCTGGCCGGGGTGGCGCAGAAAATCAGGCCTTTGCGGTTGACCCGCTCGCCTGGGCCGAGCACACCCTGGATAGCGCCGCTGCCCGACTTGACGATCGAACCCAGCGATTTCTCGACGATGTTCGACAGCCCGCCTTTCTTGTTGCCCGGCGTGGTGTTGGCGCTGCGGTCGGCGGCGCCTTGCTGCAGGTAGCGGTCGTACCAGTCCATTTCGCGCACCAGCGCGTCGGCAACGTCCTGGTTTTCCGCGCGCGAGGTCAGCATGTAGATCGCGTCGCGCACCTCGGTCACTTCAGAGAACAGCACGGTGGCGCCAGCGCGGACCAGCAGGTCGGCGGCATAACCCAGTGCCGGGTTGGCGGTGATGCCCGAGAAGGCGTCGCTGCCACCGCATTGCATGCCGAGGATCAGCTCGCTGGCCGGGACCGTTTCGCGGCGACGCTGGTCGAGCTTCTTCAGGCGGGTTTCGGCCAGGTCCATGATCTGCTCGATCATTTCGACAAAGCCAAGGCTGGCATCTTGCAGGCGGTACAGCCATGGGTCGCTGAGGTCCACCGAGGGGTCGTTGTCGTGCATCACCTGGCTGGCTTGCAGTTTTTCACAGCCCAGGCTGATCACCAGTGCCTCGCCGCCGAGGTTTGGGTTGCGCGCCAGGTTGCGCACGGTGCGGATCGGGATGTAAGCGTCGCGGGCGTTGATTGCCACACCGCAGCCGTAGCTGTGGGTAATGGCCACCACGTCATCGACGTTGGGGTATTTGGGCAGCAGTTCGTTGCGAATGCGCTTGACTGCATGTTCCAGCACGCCGGTCACGCACTGCACGGTGGTGGTGATGCCGAGGATATTGCGGGTGCCGACAGTGCCATCGGCGTTGCGATAGCCCTCGAAGGTGAAGCCCTCAAGCGGCGGCAGCGGTTGTGGCACTGCATCGCAGCGCGGCAGGCTGTCCAGTTCCGGGGCGGCCGGCATGGCCAGCTGGCTTTCCTGCACCCAGCTGCCTTGGCGCAGGTCTTCCAGCGCGTAGCCGATGATTTGCCCGTAGCGGCGCACGGGCTCGCCCTTGGCGATGGATACGGTGGCCACCTTGTGGCTTTGCGGCACGCCTTCGATCAGGGTCAGGCCGTCGGCGAAGCGGGCGCCTTCGCCCAAGCCGCCGTCGTTGACAACGACCACGACGTTGTCGTCGTCGTGCAGGCGGACGTAGCGGGGCGAGTCGGAATGTTCGATCAACTGCATGTTTGGGCCCTACTTGTCAGGTTCTCAGGCTTTTGTACATCCGCCCATGCCGGGTGACCCGGCGCGGGCGTGTTTTTTCAGTGACGGGAGCTGGCCAGTTCGCCGTCGGTGGCAGGCTCAGCGTGTGGCTTTGGGGCAGCATCACGCAATTCGATACGCTTGATGGGGCCGACGATAACCAGATAGCTGAATACCGCTACCAGCGCGTTGGCACCCACGTACACAAGCGCCCACTTGAACGAGCCGGTCGCGCTGATGATGTAGCCGATCACGATAGGGGTGGTGATCGACGCGATGTTGCCGAAGGTGTTGAACAGGCCACCGGACAGCCCGGCGATCTGCTTGGGTGAAGTGTCCGCGACCACCGCCCAGCCCAGTGCGCCGATGCCCTTGCCGAAAAACGCCAGCGTCATGAAGCCAACCACCATCCACTCGGCATCGACGTAGTTGCAGAACACCATGGTGGTGGACAGCAGCAGGCCACAGACGATCGGCAGTTTGCGCGAGAAGGTCAGCGAGTTGCCGCGGCGCAGCAGCCAGTCGGAGATCACGCCACCCAGGACGCCGCCGATAAAACCACACACCGCCGGCAGCGAGGCGATGAAGCCGGCCTTGAGAATGGTCATGCCACGTTCCTGCACCAGGTACACCGGGAACCAGGTGAGGAAGAAGTAGGTGATGGCGTTGATGCAGTACTGGCCCAGGTATACGCCCAGCAGCATGCGGCTGGTCAGCAACTGCTTGATGTAACCCCATTTCGGGCCGTCGCTGCCGCGCTTCTGGTCCATGTCGACCAGGCCGCCGTTCTGCTCGATGTGCTCAAGTTCGCTTGGGCTGATGCGCGGGTGTTGGCGCGGGTTGTAGATGGTCTTCAGCCACACCATCGAGAAGATGATGCCCAGCACACCCATGACCACGAACACGTGCTCCCAGCCGAAGCTGAACACGATCCAGCCCATGATCGGGGCGAACAGTGCAGTGGCGAAATACTGCGCCGAGTTGAAGATGGCCGACGCCGTGCCGCGTTCCTGGGTCGGGAACCATGCGGCGACGATGCGCGCGTTACCCGGGAATGACGGGGCTTCGGCGAAACCGACCAGGAAGCGCAGGGTGAAGAGGGTGACCACGGCCCAGGCAACCGGCAGGCCACCGACAAAACCTTGCAGCAGGGTGAACAGCGACCAGGTGAAGATGCTGAAGGCGTAGACGTTCTTGGAACCGAAGCGATCGAGCAGCCAGCCACCAGGAATCTGGCCAGCCACGTAAGCCCATCCGAAGGCGGAAAAGATATAACCGAGGGTTACGGCGTCAATGCCGAGGTCTTTCTGCAGGCTGGAGCCTGCGATAGCAATGGTCGCGCGGTCGGCATAGTTGATCGTGGTCACCAGAAACAGCATGAACAGGATCAGGTAGCGCACATGCGTTTTCTTAGTCGCTTGCATGCTGGCAATACTCCCACTAGTTATTTTTGTGCGGGCTCACGAATTGTAACCGGAGTGGGGCAGGCCCACTCCGGGCGCGGCATCTGGCAGGCCGCGGGCAGCGCTTACTGCGGGCCCATCTTGTCCATCAGCGCGGCGAGCATTTCGTACTCGTCGGCGGTGAGGTCAGTCAGCGGGGTACGCACCGGGCCGGCGTCGTAACCGGCAATTCTGGCGCCGGCCTTGACGATGCTCACGGCGTAGCCGGCCTTGCGGTTGCGGATGTCCAGGTATGGCAGGAAGAAATCGTCGATCAGCTTGGCCACGGTGGCGTGGTCGTCACGGGCGATGGCGTTGTAGAAGTCCATGGCGGTTTTCGGCACGAAGTTGAACACCGCGGAGGAGTACACCGGTACGCCCAGGGCCTTGTAGGCGGCGGCATACACTTCGGCGGTCGGCAGGCCACCCAGGTAGCTGAAGCGCTCGCCCAGGCGACGACGGATCGACACCATCAGCTCGATATCACCCAGGCCGTCCTTGTAGCCAATCAGGTTCGGGCAGCGCTCGGCCAGTTTTTCCAGCAGGTCGGCGTTCAGGCGGCAGACGTTGCGGTTGTACACCACCACACCGATGTTTACCGATTTGCACACCGCTTCGACGTGGGCGGCGACGCCGTCCTGGCTGGCTTCGGTCAGGTAGTGCGGCAACAACAGCAGGCCCTTGGCACCCAGGCGCTCGGCTTCTTGCGCGTATTCGATGGCCTGACGGGTGGAGCCACCGACACCGGCGAGGATCGGTACCGAAGTGGCGCAGGTGTCGACCGCGGTCTTGATCACCTGGCTGTATTCGCTGGCGGCCAGGGAGAAGAATTCACCGGTACCGCCAGCGGCGAACAGCGCGCTGGCGCCGTAGGGGGCCAGCCACTCAAGGCGCTTGATGTAGCCAGCCGGGTTGAAGTCGCCCTGGGCATTGAAGTCGGTGACCGGGAAAGACAGCAGGCCGTGGGAGAGGATGGATTTGAGTTCTTGTGGATTCATTGTTGTTGGCATCCTGTGGCGCTTGGGTGAGGGGTGTGGCTTTTCGTTGGAGGTAAGTTATCGTACAACCTGCGTGATGACTAGTCCTTTTTCAGAATTTTGTGTTCTCGCCAGGGTGGTTGTCTGGATATGTGTGTTGTGGCGCAGATCGAGCGCCGCCCGCGCGGCGCTTCGCGGGTAAACCCGCTCCTACGTCTGTTTCGGGCCAGTTATGCCTGTGGCATTTGCGCGCGGACGCCTTGGCGCATGCCTCGATATCGTGTCGTACAAACAAGGCAGTCGCGCGCGTCTGACACAGACGATACTGGCCCGAAACAAACGGAGCGGGTTTACCCGCGAAGCGCCGCGCGGGCGGCGCTCGATTTCACAGGCGCAGCAGGTACGACGACAAACACATAGCAGTCATCGTATCTCTTGAGGGGAAAGGAAAAAACGATCGCGGAGACAGGCACAAGCCCGCCGCCCGATTCCACGGGAAGAGTTCTGGGACCAGCAGAGGGTGGCCGGGGAAACGGGGGCGGCCTTGCGCCGCCCCGCGATCAAAGCAGAGGAAACTGAAGGTCAGGCCGCGTGCTGGCGCTTGATTTGCGCCTTGCGTACCTGGGCCCGGCAAGCATCGCCGAAAGCCTGGAAGATCTTTATCGAATCAGGGTTCTTCGCCGCTTGCCATTCAGGGTGCCACTGCACCGCGAACAAGAACGGCGAAATGCTTGGCGCGTGAATCGCTTCGACCAGGCCATCTTCGGCACGGGCGATCGCTTCAATACCGGCGCCGAGTTTATGCAGGCCTTGGCCATGCAGCGAGTTGACGCGAATCTCATCGGTACCCAGGGTGTCGTGCAGCCAGCTGCCCGGCTGGATCTTCACCCCATGCACCTGGGCGTACTGCACTTCGACCGGGTCTTCCGGGTTTTCCCGGTGGTCATTGAACCCAGGTTCGGCATACACCTTCTGGTAAATGTCGCCACCCAGGGCCACGTTGATTTCCTGCATGCCACGGCAGATGCCGAAGATGGGCAGGCCACGCTTGATCGCCGCCTTGACCAGCGGAATGTCGAACAGGTCGCGGTTCTGGTCCTGGCCTTTGCCTGGGGTCTGGTTTTCCTGGCCATACAGGGCCGGGTCGATGTTGCTGCCAGCGCCAGTCAGGTAAACGCCGTCGGCCATGTCCAGGTAGGTCTCGAGGTCGTCAGTGCCGCAGCAGGTAGGCACCAACACCGGGACGCAATCGGAGAACTCGACCAGCGGGGTAATGTATTTGTGGGTCATGACCTGGTAGTCATGGCCTTTGCGCTCTTGGCTGCCCATGGTCATCAGGACGACGGGTTTGCGCAGGGAAGGTTGCTTGTTGCCAATGTTGCTGTTGGACATATGTCACCTTGGGACAGGTTCGACCTGTCGTTGTTGTGCAGGCGCACGGCGCGGGGCCTTGGGTGCTGCCTGTAGCCCCGAGCACTGCCGGCTCGTCAGAGGCGACGATTCCGGTCGGGGCTTGTAGATAGCTTGCCAGAGCCGTTCGATATGTCAAACGACGGAAGCGGGCTTTAACGCGGGGGATACGCCGTTTTCTGGGGGCTGAAACCGATGCGGGCCTGTGGTGGCGTGGGTTTGGCAGGGTCTGCGGTCAATAATATTTAACGATGCAGTTGGGTCATTGCAGCGGCGCAATGATTAGGTAACTTGAAGTAACTTCGGTCCCTGTGGGAGCGGGCTTGCCCGCGAACACGGGCGAAGCCCGTGCCATCCACGGCGGTGTCTTCTTCGCGGGTAAACCCGCTCCCACAGTGACAGGCTTTCAATCAGTGCAGGATCTGCGCCAGGAACGCCTTGGCCCGCTCGGTGCGCGGCTGGTTGAAGAACACCTGCGGCGGGCTGTCCTCGATGATCTGCCCACCCTCAAGGAACAGCACCCGCTCGGCTACCTGCCGGGCAAAGCCCATTTCATGGGTGACGCACAGCATGGTCATGCCCGTGCCAGCCAACTGCACCAGCACATCCAGCACCTCGGCGACCATTTCCGGGTCCAGCGCCGAAGTGGGCTCGTCGAACAGCATGATCCGCGGTTTCATGCACAGCGCCCGGGCGATTGCCACGCGCTGCTGCTGGCCGCCGGACAGCTGGCTGGGGTACTTGTGCGCCTGGCTTTCGATGCCGACTTTGCTCAGGTACATGCGTGCCCGCTCCTCGGCGTCCTTGCGTGACAGCCCGCGCACGCTGGTGGGGGCCAGCAGGCAGTTGTCGAGCACGCTCATGTGCGGGAACAGGTTGAAGTGCTGGAACACCATGCCGATGTCGCTGCGCACCTGTGCCGCCTCGCGTGTGGTGGCCGCCAGGTCGATGCCGTCCACCTGGATGCTGCCCTGCTGGGCGACTTCCAGGCGGTTGATGCAGCGGATCAGGGTCGACTTGCCCGAGCCGGACGGCCCGCACAGTACGATGCGTTCGCCTTCGCGCACCTGCAGGTCGATGTCGCGCAGCACGTGGAACGCGCCATAGTGCTTGTTCAGGCCTTCGATGCGAATCAGCACCGGACGCGGGTCGGGTTCGGGGGCAAGGGTGGCAAGGCTCAGTGGTGCGGTCATCTTGTTGTTCTCCCGCGTGGGTTCAGTCGAAACGGGTCGCGCTGTAAGGCGCGGGGTCGGTGAAGGGGGGCTCGCCAGTGAGCAGCTCGGCCAGCAGCCGGCCGCAGACCGGGCCCAGCGTGAGGCCGTGATGGGCATGGCCGAAGTTGAACCACAGCCCTGGGTGGCGCGGCGCCGGCCCGATCACTGGGCGCATGTCGGGCAGGCAGGGGCGGCGGCCCAGCCATGGCGTGTCGTCCAGACGATCGCCGAGGGCCGGGAACAGCTTGCGCGCCAAGGCCTCGCAGCGGCCCAGCTGAATCTGATTGCCAGGTGCACTGGCTGCGTCGAACTCGATGCCGGTGGTCAGGCGCACGCCGCGCGCCATCGGCGCCAGTACATAGCCGCCTTGGGTGTCGCAGATCGAGTGCTCCAGCTGAGCGCCGTCACGGGTGCTGTAGTGCATGTGGTAGCCCCGCTTGATGGCCAGCGGGATCTGGTAGCCCAGGCCGCTGAACAGGTCGGCTGACTGAGGCCCAAGGCAGGCCACCACCTCGTCGGCAGTGATCGGGCCGCGACGGCTCTCTACCCGCCATTGGCCATTGGCCTGGCGCAGGCTGCGCGCATCGCCATGCACGAACTGCCCGCCGCGTTGCAGGAACAACGCCGCATAGCCACGGGTGAGCGCGCCGGGGTTGTTCACGGTTTTCGGATCGAGCCAGTGGATGCCGCCGACCACGGTGGCGTCCAGCTGATGTTCACGTGCCTGCAGCTGCCCGCATTCAAGGATTTCGAAGCGCAAGCCGTAGCGGCTCAGGCCCTTGGCATCGGTTTTTGCCTGCTCGAACAGCGCGGGGTCGCGGAACACTTCGATCCAGCCTTTGGCTTGCACCAGGCCTTCCAGGCCAGCGGCAGCGATCAGCGCGTCATGCTCGTCGACACAGCGCTGCACCAGCGGCAACATATCGGCGGCGGCGCCGGCCAGGCGCCCGGGTGCCGACTGGCGCCAGTAACGCCACAGCCACGGTGCGGCCTTGGGCAAGTGCGCCAGGCTGTAGCGCACATCGGGCTGGCGGTTCAGGCCGTAGCGCAGCAGTGCGCTCAGTTGCCGCGGGAAGGCATAGGGGATGACACTGGAACGCTCGATCAGCCCGGCGTTACCGTGGCTGGTGCCACTGCCCGGTTCGTCGCGGTCGATCAGAATTACCTGGCGCCCGCGTGCCTGCAGGTGCAGCGCGGTGCTGACGCCGACGATGCCGGCGCCGAGGACAAGGGTCTGGCAATGCATGAAACGTATCCTTCGGTCAGTTCAGGTGGCGGCCCAGGCGGGCCTCCAGGTGTTTCAGCAGGCGCCGCACCAGTTCGACGATCACCAGGTAGAGCACAGCGGCCCACAGGTAGATCTGGAAGTCGAAACTGCGCGAGAAGGCCAGTTTGGTCACGCCCATCAGGTCGTAGATCGTCACCAGCGAGGCGATCGCGCTGGCCTTGATCATCAGGATCAGTTCGTTGCCCAGCGGGCCAATGGCCACCAGCAGCGACTGCGGCAATATCACCTTGAAGAAGGTGGTCGAGCGCTTCAGGTTCAGCGCCCGCGCCGCTTCATGCTGGCCAGGCGCAACCGCCATCAGGCTGCCGCGGAAGATCTCGGCCTGATAGGCGGCGGTGTTCAGGGTGAACGCCAGCAAGGTGCAAAACCACGCATCCCGGAAGAACCACCACAGGCCGACGTCCTGCCAGAAACCCTTGAGCGAACCCAGGCCGTAATACAGCAGGAACAATTGCGCCAGCAGCGGCGAGCCGCGGAAGAAGTACACGTAGCCGGCAGCCATGCGCTGCAGCACCAGGCTGCGAGACAGGCGTGCAAGGGCCAGCAGAAGACCGAGCACAGCACCCAGGCTGAAGGAAATCGCCACCAGCTTGGCGGTTACCAGCAGGCCGTCGATGAAGCGCGGGCCATAGCGCTCCAGCAGGTCGGGGTCGAGCACCATTGCCAGCAGTTGATCGAAGCTCATGCGCGTGCTCCTTGCAGGTGGCGGTTGCTGCGCCGTTCGATGTAGGCGAACACGCGCCCGGACAGTGCCGCGAACAGCAGGTAGCCCAGGCAGGCGACGCCGTAGAAGAACATCGGTTCCTTGGTTACGCTGACTGCCAGGTTGGTCTGGCGCATCAGGTCGACCAGCGAGATGGTCGACACCAGCGAGGTGTCCTTGAGCAGCGACAGCCAGTTGTTGGACAAGCCGGGCAGGGCGATGCGGGTCAGTTGCGGCAGCAGCACCTTGAAGAAGCCGGTGCGCTTGCTAAGCCCAAGCGCCGAGCAGGCTTCCAGCTGGCCCTTGGGCAGGGTCTTGAAGGCGGCCAGCCAGATCTCGCTGGAAAACGCGGCGAACACCAGGCTGAAGGCGATCATCGCGGCGAGGAAGGTGTTGATGAGGAACTCACCCTGGTAGCCCATGGCGGCGAGGATCTTCTGCGCGGCGATCTGGCAGCCGTAATAGATGATCAGCAACGTCAGCAGTTCGGGCAGGCCGCGGAAGACGGTGGAAAAAGTGGTGGCCCAGGCCCGTGGCAGGCGTTTGCGCGAGCGCGCCGCCAGCGCGACCACCAGGCCCAGTGGCAGGCCGATGGGCAGGCAGGCCAAGGCCAGGGAAACGGTAACCAGCGCGCCGGCCAGCAACGCCTGGCCCCAGCCTCCGCTGGCGAAAGACAGCAAGGACAATTGATCGAGCATGACGAACCTCTTGGGCAGGTTATGCGGCCTTGGGGGAGCGGCCTTGCGGCCCTGTCGCGACGCAAGGTCGCCCCCACTGGGCATTCGCACAACTTCCTGAAGATCAGTTGTAGATATCGAAAGCGAAATATTTGCTGGCGATCTTCTGGTAGGTGCCGTTGGCCACAATCTGTTGCAGCGCGGTATTCAGGCGCTGGCGCAGGGCTTCGTCGTCCTTGCGCACAGCGATGGCGGCATCGGCCTTGGTGTCCGCCACGTCGCCAAGGATCTTGCAGCAATCCCCGCCGTTCTTGTTCATCCACTCGTGCAGCGGGAATTTGTCAGCAATCACGCCGTCCAGGCGGCCGGCCGCCAGGTCTGCGTTGGCTTCGTCCATGGTCGGGTACAGTTTCACGTCGGCACCGGCCTTGCCGTACACGTCTTCGGCGTAGATGGCCTGGGTAGAGGAAGACTGCGCACCGACGGTGTAGCCGACAAAGTCGGTCTGGGCGCTGTCGATCTTGCTGTCCTTGGCAACTGCCACGGTCAGGGGCGTGCGGTAGTAGCGGTCGGTGAAGGCGATCTTCTTGCGCCGCTCTTCGGTGTCGATCATCGACGCCACTACCGCGTCATACTTGCGCGCCATCAGGGCGGGGATGATGCCTTCCCAGTCCTGGGCCACCAGCGTGCATTCGACTTTCATCTGTTCGCACAGGGCATGGGTGATGTCGACATCGAAGCCGTGCAGCTTGTTATCGGCGTCTACATAGTTGAACGGCGGGTAGGCACCCTCGGTGGCGAACCGCAGGGTTTCAGCGCTGGCGGCACCCGCCAGCAGCAGGGCGCACGCACCCAGCAAGGCCATGGACTTGTTCATCTCGCACCTCATTGCACTCTTGCTATTGTTGTTTGCCCGTCGACCACGAGGTGTAGCCGACGAATTCGTTATGTAGAGCGGCAGTTGCTTCCAAGCGTTTTTCAACATCCGGTCCGAGCTTCTTGCAGACCTCGTTGACCATCAGATGCACCCACGACAGCATCGTCGAGGTGGATTCCCAGAACAGGTTGAACTCGGTGGGGATGCGGAACACCTCGTCGGCATTGGCATCCGCCCAGTCACAGAAGGTGTCGGTCACCAGGGTGACCGCAATGCCAGCCTCGCGAGCCTTCTGGCACAGCATCAGGGCATGGCGGGAATAACGGCGCGCCTCGAACACCACCAGGGCGCTGTCTTCGGCGCGGCCCAGCAGCACTTCACCGAAGTGCCCGGCGCTGATGTCGACCAGTTGCACACCATCGCGCAGGTATTGCAGCAGGTGACTCATGCACATGGCGATGCCGCGCTCGGTCTGGAAGCCGGCGATGAACACCCGCGGTTTGCTCGCCAGGCGTTGCGCCACGTTGTGCCAGGCGGGGCTCTGGCGGTATTCGTGTACGCGCACCAGGGCGGCGATTTCCAGCTCCAGGCTGCCGGCGTTGTCGCTGGCGTCCTGGTTCTGGCGGTAATCTTGCAGGCGATCACCCACCAGCCACGGGCCATCGCCCAGATCGTTCTGCAGGTCTTGCTTAAGCGCCTTGAGGTGGGCATAACCCAGTGAGCGACAGTAGCGCCCGACGCTGGATTCGCTGACGCCCAGCTTGGCGGCAATGCTGGCCGAGGTCTGGAACGGCAGTTCGTGCAGGTTGGCAAGCATGTAGGTGGCGATCTTGCGACCCGAGGCAGCGGCCCCTTCGAGGCTGTTTTCCAGGCGTTGCTTGATCAGTTGGCTCATGCTGCGGCTCCAGGGGTGAGGCTTGGGAAGAAAATGAATGTTTTCTGTCATCAAGTCAACATTTGACAGATTGCTGTCACATGAAGGAAAGTTTTTGTCGTTGCAACGCTGTAGCCATTCCAAAATCAACAAGGAGCTTCAGATGTCCGCACCTTCCACCAGCACCGTTGTGCGCGTGCCTTTTACCGAGCTGCAAAGCCTGTTGCAGGCCATTTTCCAGCGCCATGGGTGCAGCGAGGCCGTGGCCCGGGTGCTGGCCCACAACTGCGCCAGCGCCCAGCGGGATGGCGCCCATAGCCATGGGGTGTTCCGCATGCCCGGTTATGTTTCGACCTTGGCCAGCGGCTGGGTCGATGGCCAGGCCACGCCACAGGTCAGCGACGTGGCCGCCGGCTATGTGCGTGTCGATGCTGCGGGCGGTTTTGCCCAGCCGGCACTGGCGGCCGCCCGTGAGCTGTTGGTGGCGAAGGCGCGCAGCGCAGGCATTGCCGTGCTGGCGATCCACAACTCGCACCATTTCGCTGCGTTGTGGCCGGATGTCGAGCCGTTCGCCGAAGAGGGCCTGGTAGCCCTCAGCGTGGTCAACAGCATGACCTGCGTGGTGCCGCATGGTGCACGCAAGCCGCTGTTCGGTACCAACCCCATCGCTTTCGCTGCGCCTTGCGCCGAGCATGACCCGATCGTTTTCGACATGGCCACCAGTGCCATGGCCCATGGCGATGTGCAGATTGCCGCACGTGCTGGCCAGCAATTGCCGGAGGGCATGGGGGTAGATGCCGATGGCCAGCCGACTACCGACCCGAAGGCGATCCTGGAAGGCGGGGCCTTGCTGCCATTTGGCGGGCACAAGGGCTCGGCGTTGTCGATGATGGTCGAGCTGCTGGCGGCGGCGCTGACCGGCGGTCATTTCTCCTGGGAGTTCGATTGGTCCGGGCATCCGGGGGCGAAAACGCCATGGACCGGGCAGTTGATCATCGTCATCGACCCGGGCAAGGCCGAAGGCCAGCGGTTTGCCCAGCGCAGCCGCGAGCTGGTGGAGCACATGCAAGCGGTGGGGCTGACGCGCATGCCGGGCGAGCGGCGCTATCGTGAGCGCGAGGTGGCCGAGGAGGAGGGGGTGGCGGTGACCGAGCAGGAGCTGCAAGGCCTGAAAGAGCTGCTTGGATGACCTGGTCTCTTCGCGGGTAAACCCACAGGTGCCTGAGCTGTTCCCAGGCTGTGCGCTGAACCCGTAGGAGCGGGTTTACCCGCGAAGAATCCAGCACGAATTTCCAGCCATGCAATGTTGCATAGACAACCTTGCACAATAGTGGATGTTCCTGAACCCGCACTCCGGGTATGCTCAACACTGACTTTCCGTACCGTCCTGATCCAAGGAGCTGCACGCTGTGTTCAAACATGTCGATGCCTATGCCGGCGACCCGATCCTCTCGTTGATGGAAACCTTCAAGGCCGACCCGCGCGCCGACAAGGTCAACCTGAGTATTGGCCTGTACTACGATGAGGCCGGCGTGGTGCCGCAACTGGCGGCGGTGGATGCGGTGGAAAAACGCATTGCCGGTCAGGACCACGAAGCCTCCCTGTACCTGCCGATGGAAGGCCTGGCCAGCTACCGCCAAGCCATCCAGGCGCTGCTGTTCGGTGCTGATCACCCGGCCGTGACCGGCGGCCGTGTGGCCACCGTACAGACCGTGGGTGGCTCCGGCGCCCTGAAGGTCGGTGCCGACTTCCTCAAGCGCTACTTCCCGCAGTCCGAAGTCTGGGTCAGCAACCCGACCTGGGACAACCATCGCGCCATCTTCGAGGGTGCAGGCTTCAAGGTGCACACCTACCCGTACTTCGACCAGGCCACCCGTGGCGTGGACTTCGACGGCATGCTGGCCACCTTGCAGAGCCTGCCGGCCAACAGCGTGGTGCTGCTGCACCCGTGCTGCCACAACCCTACTGGTGCCGATCTAGAGCAGCACCAGTGGCAACAAGTAGTCGAAGTGGTCAAGGCGCGCCAGCTGATCCCGTTCCTCGACATCGCTTATCAAGGCTTCGCCGAAGGCTTGGTAGAAGACGCCTACGCCATCCGCGAAATGGCCCGTGCCGGCGTTCCGTGCCTGGTGAGCAACTCCTTCTCGAAAATCTTCTCGCTATATGGCGAGCGGGTGGGCGGCCTGTCGGTGGTGTGCGATGACGAGGCTACTGCCCAGAGCGTGCTTGGCCAGCTGAAGGCCACCGTGCGCCGCAACTACTCCAGCCCGCCCAACTTCGGCGCCCAGCTGGTTGCCGGCGTACTGAGCGATGCTGGCCTGAATGCCCAGTGGGCCGAAGAGGTCGAAGTCATGCGCAAGCGTATCCTCGACATGCGCCAGGCGCTGGTCGATGCCCTGGCCGTGCTGCTGCCGGGCCAGGACTTCCAGTTCTTCCTGCGCCAGCGCGGCATGTTCAGCTACACCGGCTTCAGCGTCGAGCAGGTACGTCGCCTGCGTGACGAGTTCGGCGTGTACCTGATCGACAGCGGCCGTGTGTGCATGTCCGGCCTGCGCCCGGCCAACCTGCAACGGGTTGCCGAAGCGTTCGCTGCCGTTCAGAAGTAACTCGCCAACGGGCCAACTGCGGCCCCTCCTGTGGGGCGCGGTTGGACTTTGTGGGAGCAACTGTCTTGCTCAATTTCTGAAAGCTGGCGTGATCCCTGTGGGAGCGGGCTTGCCCGCGAACACGGGCGAAGCCCGTGCCATTCACCACGGTGTTGGCTTCGCGGGCAAGCCCGCTCCCACAGGCGGCCCCCAGAGGCGGCCCCACAGGCTCCCAAGCCGCTACATTCCATCGATCGACACCAGCAATGCCTTCCACTTGTAAAGACAAGTGCAACCGCTCCTCGGAAAAGGGCTTCGCAAGTGCAACCTTTCCGTGCACAATCGCGCCCCTCTTTTCCGGTTGAGTTGGGCGAAACGTCTATTTCGCCATTCTCAGCCTGTTGCAGTCTTGCGAGTGGAGCTTCACCCGGAATGAATGAGCAGGCCCCAAGCGTTGAACAACGCTTTGCAGAATCGACCCCCGCCGCCCTCGGCACCTGGGCGCGTCACGACACCACCTGGATGCTGGGCCTGTTCGGCACAGCCATCGGCGCCGGGACACTGTTCCTGCCGATCAACGCCGGCCTTGGCGGCTTCTGGCCGCTGCTGATCCTGGCCGTGCTGGCCTTCCCGATGACCTATTTCGCCCATCGCGGGCTGACCCGTTTCGTCCTTTCCGGGCGCGATGGCAGCGACATCACCGAAGTGGTCAAGGAGCATTTCGGCATCACCGCCGGTGCCTCGATCACCGTGCTGTACTTCTTCGCCATCTTCCCGATCCTGCTTATCTACAGCGTGGCGCTGACCAACACCGTGTCCAGCTTCATGGAACACCAGCTGCACATGCAGCCGCCGCCTCGGGCAATCCTGTCATTCGTGCTGATCCTCGGTCTGCTGGCCATCGTGCGCTGCGGGGAGCAGGCCACGGTCAAGGTCATGAGCCTGCTGGTCTACCCGTTCATCGTTGCGCTGGCGTTGCTGGGCCTGTACCTGGTGCCGCACTGGACCGGTGGCATTCTCGACAGCGCCACAGAGGTGCCGCCGGCCTCGGCCTTCCTGCATACCCTGTGGCTGGCCATTCCGGTGATGGTGTTCTCGTTCAACCATTCGCCGATCATTTCGGCCTTTGCCGTCGATCAGAAGCGCCGTTACGGCGCGCACGCCGACGAGCGCAGCGGCCAGATCCTGCGTCGTGCCCACCTGCTGATGGTGGTGATGGTGCTGTTCTTCGTGTTCAGCTGCGTGCTCACCCTGAGCAGCGCCCAGCTGGCCGAAGCCAAGGCGCAGAACCTGTCGATCCTGTCGTACCTGGCCAACCACTTCAGCAACCCGACCATCGCGTTCGCTGCGCCGTTGATCGCCTTCGTGGCCATCGCCAAGTCGTTCCTCGGCCACTACATCGGCGCCAGCGAAGGCCTGAAGGGCATCATCGCCAAGACCGGTGCGCGCCCAGGCGCCAAGGCCTTGGACCGCGTGGTTGCCGCACTGATGCTGGTGGTGTGCTGGATCGTCGCCACCCTTAACCCGAGCATTCTCGGCATGATCGAGTCGCTCGGCGGCCCGATTCTCGCGGTGCTGTTGTTCCTGATGCCGATGTACGCCATTCGCCGTGTGCCATCGATGCGCAAGTACAGCGGTGTGGCCTCCAACGTGTTCGTCGTTGTGGTCGGCCTGGTTGCGCTGACTTCGGTGGTGTACGGCCTTGTAAGCTGATTCACCCGTTTCATTCAAGAATGCCCGGGTCGCTTGTCGCCACCCGGGCATTTTTTTTTCCTGATCAAGGTTTCAGCAGCGTTGCATTCCATCGTCCTTGGTGCAGGCAAGCAGCCACCCTCCGCACAGGCTGGCCACCACGAACAGCACGCCCAAGCCTGCCGGTAGCTCGCTTTCCAAACCTGCGACCACACTGCTCGTCAAACCGGCACCGGCGAACAGCAACGTCGTATTGAGCGACGCTGCCGCACCTGCCTGACGCGGATAGCGCGCCAAAGCCTGGGTCGTTGCGGCGGGGCGTACCAGGGTTGTTCCGGTGGTACAGACAATCATCGGCAGTAGAACTCCCAGCACAGATAAACCTGCCACCCATTCCCACATCAAAAGGGTGATGCCCGCGGTACTTATAAGCAGCAAGCCTGCTTTTATTTGAGCTTGCGGGCTTACGCGACTGTTCAAGTAGGTCGCAGCCATGCCGCCGACGATGTATGCCAACCCATAGCCGATAAAGACCAGAGAGAATTGATAGGCCGTCAGCTCCAGCCTGCCCATCAGCAGCAAGGGCGCTATGACGATAAAGGAAAAATGGCAGGCAAACCCGAAACTCATCTGAGAGCGCAGGGAATGATGGGAGGATCACGTCCAGAGGAAACACACCCAGCAGACATAACAAAATCAGCAACGTCGAGCACAGGTGGCGCCGAAGCGAACCAGTGGGGCGGTTCATGCCATTAACTCCTCGATTGGAACTGCAAGAAATAGCTTTCGTCCTCCAGTAAATCAGTACGCTAAAGATGTACAAGGTGAGCTTGGTAGCGAAACTTCCGATAGAGGTGTAGGAATTGTATGGAGAGGCCGGGATGGGCGTTCGGCAACGGTGAGGCAACTGGCCATAACCGCGGCTATTGGCATTTTTTGTCCACAAAAATCGTCCGGCAATGGAACAATTTCACCTGCCCCCATAGGCACCCGGCTGCCTTCATGCTTAACTCAGTGTCCTTTTCAAACCCCGCATAAGGATTTCGTCATGGCTCAAGTGACTCTCAAAGGCAACCCGGTCCAGGTCAACGGCAACCTGCCACAGGCCGGCGCCCAGGCTCCGGCTTTCTCCCTGGTAGGTGAAGGCCTGGCTGAAAAGTCGCTGAAAGACTACGCCGGCAAGCGCAAGGTGCTGAATATCTTCCCAAGCGTCGATACCCCGACCTGCGCCACCTCGGTGCGCAAGTTCAACGCCCAGGCCAACGACGTCGCCAACACCGTGGTGCTGTGCATCTCGGCTGACCTGCCGTTCGCCCAGGCACGCTTCTGCGGCACTGAAGGGCTGGACAACGTGAAGAACCTGTCGACCCTGCGTGGCCGCGAGTTCCTCGAAAACTACGGCGTAGCCATCGCCGACGGCCCGCTGGCCGGCCTGGCCGCCCGCGCCGTGGTGGTGCTGGACGAGAACGACAAGGTGCTGCACAGCGAACTGGTTGGCGAAATTGCTGACGAGCCGAACTACGACGCGGCGCTGGCTGTACTGAAGTAAGGATTGCGTGGGGCAGGGCGGGCGTCTGTAGCCTGTGATGGCCTCTTCGCGGGTAAACCCGCTCCTACAACGTGCGGCACTGTTTTCAAAGGCTGTGACATCCCCGTAGGAGCGGGTTCACCCGCGAAAGGGCCAGACCAGGCAACCGAACCTTCAGGCCCGCCACTGCTCCAAGCAACACCCTGTAACGGCCCGGAACACGTTCCGGGCCGTTTTCATTTAAAATTCCGCCTCTTGGCAACGTCAGGCAAAGGTAAACCTCTGGTAAAGGCCCTTTGCTAAAACGATGGCAGTGCTTATCGTTCATCCTCCTCAAGTCGTCATTCCGAACAAGGTTCGTTCAACCCATGCAAGCGTCCAATTCCCGATCCCTTCGTCGCTGGCTCGTCGGCCTGCTGATCCTGCTGCTGGTGGCTGCACTGGCCTGGTGGCTGTGGCCCGCAACGACGCCTGCGCATAAAGAAGCCGGTGGCGTGCGCGGTGGCAAGGGCATGGGCATGATCGGCGGCCGCCCAGGTTTTGGCGGCTCCAGCGACCCGGTACCCGTACGCGTCGTGCCGGTGCGGATAGGCGACTTCCCCCTCTACTACAAAGCCTTGGGCACGGTTACCGCGACCAATACGGTCAATGTGCGCAGCCGCGTGGCTGGCGAACTGGTGAAAATCCACTTCAAGGAAGGCCAGCGCGTCAAGGCTGGCGACCTGCTGGCCGAAATCGACCCGCGCCCTTATCGCATCGCCCTGCAGCAGGCCGAAGGCACCTTGGCGCAGAACCAGGCACAGTTGAAGAACGCTCAGGTCGACCTGGCCCGCTATAAAGGCCTGTACGCTGAAGACAGCATCGCCAAGCAAACACTGGACACCGCCGAAGCCCAGGTTGCGCAGTTCCAGGGGCTGGTCAAGACCAATCAGGCACAGGTCAACGACGCCCGCCTGAACCTCGATTTCACCCAGATCCGTGCGCCGATCAGTGGCCGTGTGGGCCTGCGCCAGCTCGATCTGGGCAACCTGGTGGCCGCCAACGACACCACCGCGCTGGTGGTGATCACCCAGACCGAGCCGATCAACGTCGCCTTCACCCTGCCGGAAACCGAACTGAGCACGGTGCTGGAGCGCTACCGCAGTGGCGCCAGCCTGCCGGTCGAGGCCTGGGACCGCGGTGACAGCAAGCTGCAGTCCACCGGTGTGCTGGGCAGCATCGACAACCAGATCGACACCACCACTGGCACACTCAAGTTCAAAGGCCGTTTCGAGAACAAGGACCTGGCCCTGTTCCCCAACCAGTTCGTCAACGTGCGCTTGCTGGCCGACACCCTCAAGCAGGTGGTCATGGCCCCGGCCGCGGCCATCCAGTTTGGCAACGATGGCACCTTCGCCTATGTGGTCAATGAGCAGAGCACCGTCAATGTCCGCAAGCTGAAGGTGGGTGCCAGCGATGGCGAGAACAGCGTCATTCTCGACGGCTTGAAGGCCGGCGACCGTCTGGTGCTCGAAGGCACCGACCGCCTGCGCGAAGGCACCAAGGTGGAAGTGGTCGAAGACAGCTCGCAAGTGCCGACTAGCCCGGGCCAGCACCTGCAAGGGCAGGAAGCCAAGGGCGCGGCGCAAACAGGTGAAGCACAACCCGGCAACGCAGCAGGCAAGGCGGGCGCATGAACCTCTCGCGCCTGTTCATCCTGCGCCCGGTCGCCACCACGCTGAGCATGCTGGCCATCGTGCTGGCCGGCCTGATCGCCTACAAGTTGCTGCCGGTTTCCGCCTTGCCGCAGGTGGATTACCCGACCATTCGTGTCATGACCCTCTACCCCGGCGCCAGCCCGCAGGTGATGACCAGCGCCGTCACCGCGCCGCTGGAACGCCAGTTCGGCCAGATGCCGGGCCTGGAACAGATGGCCTCGACCAGTTCTGGCGGTGCGTCGGTGCTGACCTTGCGTTTCAACCTCGACATGAACATGGACGTTGCCGAGCAACAGGTGCAGGCCGCGATCAACGCCGCCAGCAACCTGCTGCCCAGTGACCTGCCGGCACCGCCGGTGTACAACAAGGTCAACCCGGCCGACACCCCGGTGCTGACCCTGGCCATCTCCAGCAAGACTATGCCGCTGCCCAAGCTCAACGACCTGGTCGATACCCGCGTGGCGCAAAAGCTTGCGCAAATCAGCGGCGTGGGCATGGTCAGCATTGCCGGTGGCCAGCGCCAGGCGGTACGCATCAAGGTCAACGTCGACGCCCTGGCGGCCAATGGCTTGAATCTGGATGACGTGCGCACGCTGATCGGTGCCTCCAACGTCAACCAGCCCAAAGGCAACTTCGACGGCCCGACCCGGGTGTCGATGCTCGATGCCAACGACCAGCTGCGCTCTCCCGAGGAGTACGCCAACCTGATCCTGGCCTACAACAACGGTGCGCCGCTGCGCCTGAAAGATGTGGCCGAAATCGTCGACGGCGCCGAGAACGAGCGGCTGGCCGCCTGGGCGAACCAGAACCACGCAGTGCTGCTGAACATCCAGCGTCAGCCGGGCGCCAACGTGATCGAAGTGGTCGACCGCATCAAGGGCCTGCAGCCGTCGATCACCGACAACCTGCCGGCGGGCCTCGATGTATCGGTGCTGACCGACCGCACCCAGACCATCCGCGCCGCGGTCAAGGACGTGCAGCACGAACTGCTGATCGCCATCGTTCTGGTGGTGATGGTCACCTTCGTTTTCTTGCGCCGTTTCAGCGCCACCCTCATTCCGTCGATTGCCGTGCCACTGTCGCTGATCGGGACGTTCGGGGTCATGTACCTGGCCGGGTTCTCGGTCAACAACCTGACACTCATGGCCCTGACCATCGCCACCGGCTTTGTGGTCGATGATGCCATCGTCATGCTGGAGAACATCTCCCGGCATATCGAAGAGGGCGAGACGCCCATGCAGGCGGCACTCAAGGGCGCCCGACAGATTGGCTTCACCCTGATTTCGCTGACCTTCTCGCTGATTGCGGTCCTGATCCCGTTGCTGTTCATGGCGGACGTGGTCGGTCGCCTGTTCCGCGAGTTCGCCATCACGCTGGCAGTGGCCATTCTGATTTCCCTGGTGGTGTCCCTGACCTTGACGCCGATGATGTGCGCGCGTCTGCTCAAACGCGAGCCCAAGGAAGAAGAACAAGGCCGCTTCTACCGCGCCAGTGGCGCCTGGATCGACTGGCTGATCCAGCACTACGGCAGTGCCCTGCAGTGGGTGCTCAAGCATCAGCCGCTGACCTTGCTGGTGGCGGTGGCCAGCCTGGTGCTCACGGTGTTCCTGTACATGGTCGTGCCCAAGGGCTTCTTCCCGGTGCAGGACACCGGGGTGATCCAGGGTATTTCCGAAGCGCCGCAGTCCACCTCGTTCGCCGCCATGAGCGAACGTCAGCAGGCCCTGAGCAAGGTCATCCTGCAAGACCCGGCCGTGCAGAGCCTGTCGTCCTACATTGGCGTAGACGGCGACAACGCCACGCTCAACAGTGGTCGCCTGCTGATCAACCTCAAGCCCCACGGCGAGCGCGATGTCAGCGCCAGCGAAGTGATCAGCCGCCTGCAGCCGCAGGTCGACCGGCTGGTGGGCATCCGCCTGTTCATGCAGCCGGTGCAAGACCTCAGCATCGAGGACCGGGTCAGCCGCACCCAGTACCAGTTCAGCCTGTCGTCGCCGGACGCCGACCTGCTGGCGCAGTGGAGCGGCAAGCTGGTGCAGGCGCTGCAGCATCGCCCGGAACTGGCCGATGTGGCCAGCGACCTGCAGGACAAGGGCTTGCAGGTGTACCTGGTAATCGACCGTGACATGGCCAGCCGCCTGGGGATCAGCGTCTCGCAGATCACCAATGCCCTGTACGACGCCTTCGGCCAGCGGCAGATCTCGACCATCTACACCCAGGCCAGCCAGTACCGCGTGGTGTTGCAGTCCAGGGACGCCGCCACGATCGGCCCGCAGGCGCTGGAGTCGATCCACGTCAAGGCCACCGATGGCGGCCAGGTGCGCCTTTCGGCGCTGGCGCGGATCGAGCAGCGTCAAGCGCAGCTGGCTATTTCCCACATTGGCCAGTTCCCGGCGGTGACCTTGTCGTTCAACCTGGCCCACGGCGCATCGCTGGGCGAAGCCGTGCAGGTGATCGAGCAGGTGCAGAAGGACATCGGCATGCCGCTGGGCGTGCAAACCCGCTTCCAGGGTGCGGCGGAGGCCTTCCAGGCGTCGCTGTCGAGTACCTTGCTGCTGATTCTGGCGGCGGTGGTGACCATGTACATCGTGCTGGGGGTGCTGTACGAAAGCTACATCCACCCGATCACCATCCTCTCGACCCTGCCGTCGGCGGCGGTCGGTGCCTTGCTGGCCTTGCTCATCAGCGGTAACGACCTGGGCATGATCGCCATCATCGGCATCATCCTGCTGATCGGTATCGTCAAGAAGAACGCGATCATGATGATCGACTTCGCCCTGGAGGCCGAGCGCAATCAGGGCATGAGCCCGCGCGATGCCATCTACCAGGCGGCGTTGCTGCGCTTCCGGCCGATCCTGATGACCACCCTGGCCGCGCTATTTGGTGCGGTGCCGCTGATGCTTGCCACCGGTTCGGGCGCCGAGCTGCGCCAGCCACTGGGCCTGGTGATGGTCGGCGGGTTGCTGGTCAGCCAGGTGCTGACGCTGTTCACCACTCCGGTCATCTACCTGTACTTCGATCGCCTGGCCCGTCGCCTGCGCCCGGCCACTGACGTGAAGCAGGCCCAGGCATGAACCTTTCCGGGCCTTTCATCCGTCGCCCGGTGGCGACCATGCTGTTGAGCCTGGCGATCATGCTGCTGGGCGGGGTCAGCTTTGGCTTGCTGCCGGTGGCGCCACTGCCACAAATGGACTTCCCGGTGATCGTGGTGTCGGCGAACCTGTCCGGTGCCAGCCCCGAGGTCATGGCGTCCACCGTGGCCACACCGCTGGAGCGCAAGCTGGGCAGCATCGCCGGCGTCACCACGCTCACCAGCAGCTCCAACCAGGGTTCGACACGGGTAGTCATCGGCTTCGAGCTGGGCCGTGACATCGATGGCGCAGCCCGTGAGGTGCAAGCGGCGATCAACGCTACCCGCAACCTGCTGCCCAGTGGCATGCGCAGCATGCCCACCTACAAGAAGATCAACCCGTCGCAGGCGCCGATCATGGTGCTGTCGCTGACTTCGGATGTGTTGCAGAAAGGCCAGCTGTATGACCTGGCCGACACCATCCTTTCACAGAGCCTGGCTCAGGTGTCGGGGGTAGGGGAGGTGCAGATCGGTGGCAGTTCGCTGCCGGCCGTGCGCATTGCCGTCGAGCCGCAACTGCTCAACCAGTACAACCTGTCGCTGGACGAAGTGCGCACCGCAGTATCCAACGCCAACCAGCGCCGGCCCATGGGCTTTGTCGAAGACGCCGAGCGCAACTGGCAGGTGCGGGCCAACGACCAGCTGGAAAGCGCCAAGGATTACGAGCCGGTGGTGATTCGCCAACAGAACGGCACCATTCTGCGCCTGTCTGACGTGGCGACCGTCACCGACGGCGTTGAAAACCGTTACAACAGCGGCTTCTTCAACGACCAGGCAGCGGTGCTGCTGGTGGTCAACCGCCAGACCGGCGCCAACATCATCGAAACGGTCGACCAGATAAAGGCGCAACTTCCGGCACTGCAGTCGTTGCTGCCAGCCAGCGTGCAACTGAACGTGGCCATGGACCGCTCGCCCGTGATCAAGGCCACCCTCAAAGAGGCCGAGCACACCCTGCTGATCGCCGTGGTGCTGGTGATCCTGGTGGTCTACCTGTTCCTCGGCAGCCTGCGCGCCTCGCTGATCCCCAGCCTGGCGGTGCCGGTATCGCTGGTGGGTACGTTCGCAGTCATGTACGTGTGCGGTTTCTCGCTCAACAACCTGTCGCTGATGGCGCTGATCCTTGCCACCGGGCTGGTGGTGGACGATGCCATCGTGGTGCTGGAAAACATCTCCAGGCACATCGAGAACGGCCAGCCGCCGATGAAGGCGGCCTACCTGGGCGCCAAGGAAGTGGGCTTCACCTTGCTGTCGATGAACGTGTCGCTGGTGGCGGTGTTCGTCTCCATCCTGTTCATGGGCGGCATCGTGCGCAACCTGTTCCAGGAGTTTTCCATCACCCTGGCGGCGGCGATCATTGTCTCGCTGGTGGTGTCGCTCACCCTTACACCGATGCTCTGCGCCCGCTGGCTCAAGCCGCAACAGGCCGAGCAGACACGCCTGCAGCGCTGGAGCGACAAGCTGCATCAGCGCATGGTTGCTGCCTATGACTACAGCCTGGGCTGGGCCCTGCGCCACAAGCGGCTGACCCTGCTCAGCCTGCTGGCCACCATCGGCATCAACATCGCCCTGTACGTGGTGGTGCCCAAGACGCTGATGCCCCAGCAGGATACCGGCCAGTTGATGGGCTTCATCCGGGGTGACGACGGCCTGTCGTTCACGGTGATGCAGCCGAAGATGGAAATCTACCGCCGCGCCTTGCTGGCCGACCCGGCAGTGCAGAGCGTCGCCGGTTTCATCGGTGGCAACAGCGGTACCAACAACGCCTTTGTGCTGGTACGCCTGAAACCGATCAGCGAGCGCAAGATCGATGCGCAGAAGGTGATCGAGCGCCTGCGCAAGGAACTGCCCAAAGTGCCCGGCGGGCGCCTGTTCCTGATGGCTGACCAGGACCTGCAACTGGGGGGCGGTGGGCGTGACCAGACCTCTTCTCAGTACCTGTATACCCTGCAAAGCGGCGACCTGGCGGCGTTGCGCGAATGGTTTCCCAAGGTGGTCGCGGCGCTGCGTGCACTGCCTGAGCTGACCGCCATCGACGCCCGCGATGGTGCCGGTACCCAACAGGTGACGCTGGTGGTCGACCGTGACCAGGCCAAGCGCCTGGGCATCGACATGGACATGGTCACCGCAGTACTGAACAACGCCTACAGCCAGCGGCAGATCTCCACCATCTACGACAGCCTCAACCAGTACCAGGTGGTGCTGGAGATCAACCCGAAATACGCCTGGGACCCGAGCACGCTGGAGCAAGTGCAGGTGATCACCGCCGACGGCGCCCGGGTGCCACTGTCGACCATCGCCCACTACGAGAACAGCCTGGCCAACGACCGGGTCAGCCACGAAGGGCAGTTCGCTTCGGAAGACATCGCCTTCGACGTCGCCGAGGGCTACAGCCCCGACCAGGCCATGGCGGCACTGGAGCGCGCGGTGGCCAAACTGGGCCTGCCCGAGGAGGTGATTGCCAAGCTCGGCGGCACTGCCGATGCCTTTGCCCAGACCCAGCAGGGCCAGCCCTTCATGATTCTTGGCGCACTGCTGCTGGTGTACCTGGTGCTGGGCATTCTGTATGAAAGCTACATACACCCGCTGACCATTCTCTCGACACTGCCTTCGGCGGGCGTCGGTGCCTTGCTGGCGCTGTACGTCACCGGTGGCGAGTTCAGCCTGATCTCGTTGCTGGGGCTGTTCCTGTTGATCGGGGTGGTGAAAAAGAATGCCATCCTGATGATCGACCTGGCCTTGCAGCTGGAGCGCCATCAGGGCTTTTCGCCGGAAGAGTCGATTCGCCGGGCCTGCCTGCTGCGCCTGCGGCCGATCCTGATGACCACCCTGGCGGCGATCCTTGGCGCATTGCCGTTGCTGCTGAGCCAGGCTGAAGGCGCAGAAATGCGTCAGCCGCTGGGCCTGACCATCATCGGTGGCCTGGTGTTCAGCCAGATCCTCACCCTTTATACGACGCCGGTGGTTTACCTGTACCTGGACCGCCTGCGCCACCGTTTCAACCGTTGGCGCGGCGTGCGTACCGACGCCGCTCTGGAAACCCCGCTATGACTTTTGCCCAGACCCCACTTCACCGTGCCCTGCAGGCACTGACCCGTGGCCGTGGCTCGCGCCTGCTTGGTGCCGGGTTGTGCGTGGCCTTGCTCAGTGCCTGTACCCTGAGCCCGGACTACCACCGCCCCGAGCTGAACAGCACGGCGGCGCAGTTCAAGCACGCCGAAGGCTGGACCCAGGCCTCGCCGTCCGACGCCATCGCCCGTGGCGCCTGGTGGGAAATCTACGGCGATGCCGGGCTCAATGCGCTGGTCGAAGAGCTTAACCGCAGCAACCAGACCGTGGCGCAATCAGAAGCCCAGTATCGCCAGGCCCAGGCGCTGGTGCGCAGCAGCCGTGCGGCGCTGTTCCCCAGCCTGGACTTGAGCGCCAGCAAGAACCGTTCGGCGCAGGGCACCGGCAGCTCCAGTTCCAGCTTGTCCAATAACAGCAGCGGCATTCGCAACACCTACAACGCGCAGTTGGGCGTGAGCTGGGAGATCGACCTGTGGGGCAAGCTGCGCGAAACCCTGAATGCCAACGAGGCCAGTGCCGAAGCGAGTTTCGCCGACCTTGCGTCGATCCGCTTGAGCCAACAGTCGGAGCTGGTGCAGAACTACCTGCAATTGCGGGTGATCGATGAGCAGAAGCGTTTGCTGGAAGCCACCGTGGCGGCTTATGAGCGCTCGCTGCGAATGAACGAAAACCAGTACCGCGCCGGGGTCGCCGGCCCGGATGCCGTGGCCCAGGCCCGTACGCAGCTCAAAAGCACCCAGGCTGACCTGATTGACCTGATCTGGCAGCGTGCGCAGTTCGAAAACGCCATCGCCGTGCTGCTGGGCAAGGCTCCGGCCGACTTCGCCCTGGCCGACAGCAAGGCGATTCCCGCGTTGCCGCAAATACCGGTTTCGCTGCCTTCGCAGCTGCTGGAGCGGCGCCCGGACATCGCTGCAGCCGAACGCAACGTGATGGCGGCCAACGCCAACATCGGGGTGTCGCGGGCAGCCTACTTCCCGGACCTCAGCCTGAGCATGAGTGGCGGTTATTCCAGCAGCAGCTTCAGCAACTGGATCGAGCTGCCCAACCGCTACTGGTCGGTGGGCCCGCAGCTGGCGCTGACCCTGTTCGACGCCGGCAAACGCAGCGCCGAGGTCGACCGCACGGTGGCCGTGTATGACCAGACGGTGGCGCAGTACCGCCAGACCGTGCTGGACGGCTTCAGGGAAGTGGAAAACCTGCTGGTTCAGCTGAAGGTGTATGGCGATGAAGCCGTGGTGCGCCAAGAGGCGCTTGATGCCGCCCGTGAGTCGTTGCGCCTGACCGAGAACCAGTACCGTGCCGGTCTGATCGGCTATCTGGATGTGGTCAACGTGCAAACCACGGCGCTGAGCAACGAGCGCAGCGTGCTGAACCTGCTGCAAGGGCGCCTGGTGGCCAGTGTGCAACTGGTGGCTGCGTTGGGCGGCGGCTGGGATGCAGAGCAGGCGTTTGCCGAGCAGAATTGACCACGCGCAAGGGCGGGGCGCTGGGGTTATTGGATCCATTCCCATTCGCAAAAACCCCGTGCGTTTCGCTTAAGCTTGAGTACAATCGTCAGCTTTTGCCGGGCCCCCTTTCCCGGCGCTGGAACTCTCAATGCTGACCGGTAGCTACTCCTCTTCGCTGGTGTTGATTTCGCTGTGCGTGGCGATCCTGGCATCCTATACCGCCCTTGACCTGACCGGCCGCATCGCCACGGCCAAGGGCCGCGCTGCCTGCCTGTGGATGGGCGGTGGTGCGTTGGCCATGGGCATCGGCGTGTGGTCGATGCACTTCATTGGCATGCTTGCCTTCAGCTTGCCCATCGACTTGGGGTACGACCTGGCCCTGACCGCGTTCTCGCTGCTGATCGCTGTGCTGTCCTCGGGCTTTGCCTTGTGGCTGGTCAGCCAGCCGAGCCTGCCAGCGCTGCAGTTGGGGTTCGGCGCGCTGATCATGGGCGCCGGTATCGCTTGCATGCACTACACCGGCATGGCCGCGCTGCGCATGCTGCCTGGCATCGATTACGACCCGACGTTGTTCGGCGCTTCGCTGCTGATTGCCGTAGGCGCCTCGGCGGCGGCATTGTGGATTGCCTTCCGCCTGCGCAAACACACCCCCTATGTACGGCAGATCCGCGGCCTGGCGGCGGTGGTCATGGGCGTTGCCATCGTTGGCATGCATTACACCGGCATGGCCGCGGCGAACTTCCCCGAGGGCAGCTTTTGCGGCGCGCTGGGGGGCGGATTGCAGGGTGACAGCCTGGTTTACCTGGTGCTGATCACCACGCTGGCAGTACTGGCAGTGGCTTTGCTGACTTCGGTGCTGGACGCGCGTCTCGAGGCACGTACTGCCGAGTTGGCCCGTTCGCTGACCTTGGCCAACCAGGAACTGACCCAACTGGCCCTGCACGACACCCTCACCGATCTGCCCAACCGTACCCTGCTGGCCGATCGCATCGAACAGGCCATCGCCAAAGTGGCGGAGCAGGGCGGCTGTTTTGCCCTGATGTTCATTGATCTGGACGGCTTCAAACCCGTCAACGATGCCTTTGGCCATCATATCGGTGACCTTCTGCTCAAAGCGGTAGCGGCCCGCCTGCGCGGCCACCTGCACAGCCAGGACACGCTGGCACGGATTGGCGGCGACGAATTCGTGCTGCTGGTGGAACTGCAGGAGCCGAACGATGCCATGGACGTGGCGGTCAAGCAGGTCAACCTGGTTTCCCGGCCTTTCCGCGTCGCCGAGCACGACCTGCAACTGTCGGCGAGCCTGGGCATCGTTCTGTATCCGGGCAACGGCCAGGACCAGCATGAGCTGCTGCGTAACGCCGACGCTGCCATGTACCATGCCAAGAGCGCCGGCAAGAACGGTTACAGCTTCTTCGATGTGTCGATGAACAGCAATGCGCGCCAGCAGTTGCAGCTGTTGCAGGACTTGCGCCTGGCGCTGGAGCAGCGCCAGTTCCGCTTGCATTACCAGCCCAAGTTCGACGCCCAGGCCTGCCAACCGATCGGTGCCGAAGCGTTGCTGCGCTGGGAGCACCCGCAGCAGGGCCTGCTGCTGCCTGACCGCTTCATCGGCCTGGCGGAAAAGACCGGGCTGATCATCCCCATCGGTGAGTGGGTACTCACTGAGGCCTGCCGTCAGATGCGTCAGTGGCTGGACCAGGGGCACCATGGCTGGCGCATGGCGGTGAACCTGTCGGCCATCCAGTTCTGCCATGCCGGTCTGGTCGACAGCGTGGCCCGCGCCCTGCAGCAGAACGGCTTGCCAGCCAACTGCCTGACACTGGAAATTACCGAAACCACCGCCATGCACGATGCCGACGCCAGCCTGACCGTGCTGCAGCGCCTGTCCGACATGGGCGTGGACTTGTCCATTGATGACTTTGGTACGGGCTATTCCAGCCTGATGTACCTCAAGCGCCTGCCAGCCAACGAGCTGAAAATCGACCGCGGTTTCGTACGTGATCTGGAGCAGGACAGTGACGATGCAGCGATTGTTTCGGCAATTGTCGCACTGGGCCAGGCGTTGGGCCTGCGTATCGTTGCCGAGGGGGTTGAAACCGACAAGCAGCAGGACTTCCTGACCCGTCTGGGATGTGATTCGTTGCAGGGCTACCTGCTGGGCCAGCCCGTGCCGGCCGAGCAGTTCATGAGCAAGTTGCAGGCCATGGGCCCGGAACTCACTGCTGCGGGCTAGACTGCATCGCGCAAGGTAAAGGCGGGTATGAACGCATCCATTTCCGCCTCGACGGCCTCGATGATGCGCTCTACATCGGCGGCGGCCATGATCGCTGCACAGGGGATACCCGCAATCGCCAGCAGGGTTTCACCGCTGGCGCGGTCGAACAGCCGCGCGACCATGCTGCGTGGCGCATCCATGCTGGCCTCGAAACCTAACGGATGGAAATGCCAGCGCATCACCTGGCAGGCGTTGGGGAACGTCATCTTGTTCATGCCAGCCTCCTTGTCCGTACCTGGACGTGATGAGCGGGTGGCCACATCGATGCGGCCGCCGGGAAACTAAAGATAGCACCTGCTAGGCGCAATTTTCGGTTGCAAGTACGACAAATGTGCGAATGCTTGACACTGGTCACACCCTTGTCATGGGCGCAGTGTGACGGCTGGCGGCATGGCAAACGTTTTCCCGGCCGCAAGGTGCGAGGTAACCATCGGGTTTGGTGACTTTCGCGGACGTTCGACACGCAGGTTTTTCAGACGAGCGGCCGGGTTAACCCAGCAACCCGGCGGCGATGTTGATAGTGAACCCCAGAATCGCCGTATTGAATACGAAGCCCACCAGTGAATGCGCCAGCACCACCCGCCGCAACCCACGCCCGGAGACGCCCACGTCTGAGGTTTGCACCGCCACGCTGATGGTGAACGAGAAGTAGTGGAAGTCCCAGTAATCCGGGTTGCGCTCGCCATCAGCGAAGCGCAGTGGGGGTTCGTGGTTTTGCCCGGTATAGAACAGGCGGGCGTAGTGCAGGGTGAATATGCAGCCGATCAGCAGCCAGGAACCGGCGACGGTCAGGCCGGTGTAGAGATAGTGCACGGCCAGGGCCGTGCCTTGCAGGCCGCGACTGGAGACCAGTTGCAGGGTGACCGCGGCAAGGCTGGCGATGGCGGCGATGCACACGGTCAGCAGGACCAGGCCTGCGTTCTCGTCTTCGACGCCGGCGACCTTGCGGACCTTTTCCGGGCTGGCTGTCCAGCTCAGGTAGAGCACCAGCAGCAGGTACAGCCACACCCCCAGGTTCCAGCCAGCGAGGATGTGCTGCACGGTATCACCGGCGGGGATCAGCCAGGCGCCAGCGAGGCCGACTGCAGCGGCGATGCTCAGGCGAGGGTGGGTGCGGGTCAGGCGATGGAAAGCCATGGAGCCTCGTTCACAAGGGGTATGGCTTGTACTCTAGACCGTCATAGGGTTGGGCGGGATGCGCAATACCCTGCAGGGCCTGGGGTTTCTTTGATGCCCCCATCGCACGGCATTGCAACTCTCAGTACACTGCACGTTCCAACACCAACATCCGTTGAACTCGAGGTTTTTGCATGACGCTCAGTCCTTTGGCAGGCAAGCCGGCTCCGGCCAGCGTGCTGGTCGATATTCCCCGGCTGCTTACCGCCTATTACACGGGCCGCCCAGACGCTGCCGTGGCGGCCCAGCGCGTGGCCTTCGGCACCTCGGGGCACCGGGGCAGTTCGCTTGAATTGAGTTTCAACGAGTATCACGTCCTGGCCATTAGCCAGGCGATCTGCCTGTACCGCCAGGAAAAAGGCATCGATGGCCCGCTGTTCATCGGCGCCGATACCCACGCCCTGTCAGCGCCGGCGACCGCCAGCGCACTGGAAGTGCTGGCCGCCAACGGCGTGCAGGTGATGCTGTCCAAGGATGACGAATACACGCCTACGCCGGCGGTTTCCCACGCCATCCTCTGTCACAACCGCGGCCGCCCGCAGGGCCTGGCTGACGGTATTGTCATCACCCCGTCGCACAACCCGCCGCAAAGCGGTGGCTTCAAGTACAACCCGCCCAACGGCGGCCCGGCCGACAGCGACGTGACCAAGTGGATCGAGGGCAAGGCCAACGAGCTGCTGGCGGCTAACCTGGCTGGTGTCAAGCGCATGGACCATGCCCAGGCGCTGCAGGCGCCGACCACCCACCGCCACGATTACGTCAGCAACTATGTGGCCGACCTGGAAAGCGTCATCGATTTCGATGTCATCCGTGGCGCCGGGTTGCGCCTGGGCGTCGACCCGCTGGGCGGGGCAGGGGTACGCTACTGGTCGGCGATTGCCAAGCACTACCAGCTGGACCTGGAAGTGGTGAACACCGAGGTCGACCCGACCTTCCGCTTCATGACCGTCGACTGGGACGGCCAGATCCGCATGGACCCTTCCTCACCGTATGCCATGCAGGGCCTGATAGGCCTGCGTGAGCGCTTTGACGTGGCCTTCGCCTGCGACCCGGACCACGACCGCCACGGCATCGTCACCCCTGACGGCCTGCTGCAACCCAACAACTACCTCGCCGTGGCCATCGACTACCTGTTCCGCCACCGCCCGCAGTGGCGCAGTGACGCCGCCGTGGGCAAGACCGTGGTCTCCAGCGGCCTGATCGACCGCGTTACCCAACGGCTGGGCCGCGATCTGTATGAGGTGCCGGTGGGCTTCAAGTTCTTCGCCCAGGGCCTGTTCGACGGTTCGCTCGGCTTTGGTGGCGAAGAAAGTGCAGGGGCTTCGTTCCTGCGTCGCGATGGCTCGGTGTGGGCCACCGACAAGGACGGGTTGATCCCGGCCTTGCTGGCCGCCGAAATGACCGCCCGTACCGGGCGTAACCCGAGCCAGGCTTATGCCGACCTGACCGAGGCGCTGGGCAAGCCGTTCGCCACCCGTGTCGAGGCCAAGGCCGATGCGCGGCAGAAGGCGTTGCTGAGCAAGCTGGCGCCGGAGCAGGTGAAGTCGACAGAGCTGGCCGGTGAGCCGATCGTGCAGATCCTCAGCCACGCCCCAGGCAATGGCCAGGCGATTGGCGGGCTTAAGGTGATGACTGCCAATGGCTGGTTCGCCGCGCGCCCGTCGGGTACTGAAGACATCTACAAGATCTACGCCGAAAGCTTCATCGACGAGGCGCATTTGCAGCGTCTGGTGCAGGAAGCACAAGTGCTGGTCGATGAAGCCATTGCCTGACCGGTAACAAACCGCTTGGTTCTGTGGCGTGATGTAAATTAGAATTAATCTTATTTACTCCGCCGCAGGACCCTCCTCATGATCGACGCCGCGCCGCCACCGGAGCCTGGCCTGCCTGCCCTGTACCGGGAGCATCGCGGCTGGCTTGAAGCCTGGCTGCGCCGGCGTATGGGCAATGCCTGGGATGCCGCCGACCTCAGCCAGGATACTTTTCTGCGCATTCTGGCCAGCGCCCAGCCGCTGGCAGACATACGCGAACCGCGTGCCTACCTGCTGACCGTGGGCAAGCGTTTGCTCAGCAACTTCCACCAGCGACGTAGCCTGGAGCAGGCCTACCTTGATGCCTTGGCGCAGTTGCCCGAGCAACACGTGCCGTCGCCAGAACAGCGCTGGGTACTGCTCGAAACCCTGCAAGCACTGGATGAATTGCTCGACGGCCTCAAGCCTGCGATACGCAAGGCCTTTCTCTGGAGCCAGCTGGAAGGCTTGGGCTACGCCGAAATTGGCCAGCGCCTGGGCGTTTGCCAGCGCTCGGTGAAACGCTACATGGCGCAGGCTTACGAACATTGCCTGTTGGCCGAGTTGCAATGAGCCCGCACACCCCAGAAACCCGCGAGGCGCTGCGTGCTGCAGCCCGTTGGCTGGCATTGCTGGATTCTGGCGACGCAAGCGAATCTGACCTGCTGCGTCTGGCGCAATGGCGCGCCAGCAGTCACCTGCACGAAGACGCCTGGCAAAAGGCATCGCTGCTGCGAGCGCGGTTTGCCGGGTTGCCCGGCACATTGGCGATGGCCGCCCTGGATCGTCCGGATGCCGGTCGTCGGGCACTGCTCAAACAAGCCCTGGGTGTGTCGGCGTTGTTGCCGGTGGCCTGGCTGGTGAGCCGTGAGCTGCCGCTGGATGCCTGGACCGCCGACATGCGCACCGCAGTCGGGGAGCGCAGGCAGGCACTGCTGAGCGACGGCACCTTGTTGCAGTTGAACACCGACAGTGCGGTCGATATCGAGCTGGGTGCAGGCCGCGTGGCACTGCTGCGCGGTGAAGTGGCCGTCAGCGTGCCCGCTAACCTGAGCCTCACCTTGCAGGTGCCTTACGGCCGGGTGGTGCTCAGTGAGGGCGAGGCGTGCCTGCGCCTGCTTGATGAGGCCTGCCGGGTGTCGGCGATCAAGGGTTTAGTCAGCCTGCAGCCGTTGCGTGGATCTGCCGTGATGCTACAGGCCGGCCAACAGGCCAGTTTGCAGGCGGCTGGCGTTGGCCCTGTCAAAGCCCTCGACGCATGGCAACTGGGCTGGCGCGAAGGTGCGCTACGGCTGGACGACCGCCCACTGGGCGAGTTGCTGCACGAACTGCGCAGGTATCGCCCCGGCGTACTGCGCTGGGCACCAGAACTGGAGCGCTTGCGTGTTACCGGCACGTTCCGCCTTGACGACACCGACCGGGTGTTGGCCCTGCTCGCCGCCAGCCTGCCGTTGCAAGTGCAGACCCGCACGCGTTATTGGGTGAGCCTGACCGCACGAGAAAATCGAGCATGAGGCTGTCCCCTTTTTTTCACTCGCCGGTCATTACCGGTAGGAGAAAATAAAAGGGGAGCCTTGTTCAATGCCTGCAGTAAAATCCTGCCGCCTGCGCCCACTGGCGCGCGCAGCACATCCATTGTTCGCGATGAGCCTGCTGTTGTGTGCACCCGCATGGGCCGATGAGCCGGCCCGGCGTACGTTCCAGGTGGCGCCAGCCAGCCTGGGTGCCGCCTTGACCCATTTCGCCGACCAGGCCGGTGTCAGCCTTTCACTGGACCCGGCATTGGTAGAGGGCCGGCAAAGTAACGGCTTGTCCGGTCGTTACAGTGTCGATGAAGGCTTCAACCAGTTGCTGCGCAGTAGCGGCCTGCAGGCGCTACCGGTGGGTGAGGGGGCCTTCACCCTGATGCCGGCCCCCCAGGCCAGTGGCGCGCTGGAAATCGCCCCTACCCGCATCGTCGGCGGCCTGGCCGCAGGCAACGAAACGCAGCCGTATGCCGGTGGCCAAGTGGCACGCCAAGGGGCACAAGGTTTGCTCGGTTCGCGCGACTTCATGGAAACCCCGTTCAGCATCACCAGCTACACCAGCGAACTGGTCAAGAACCAGCAGGCGCGCACCTTGGGCGAGCTGATTGCCAGTGACCCTTCAGTGCGTGCTACCAACCCGGCGGGCGGGCGTTTCGAGCAGTTCACCATTCGCGGCTTCAGCCTGTTCAACAGTGATGTGGCCTACAACGGTCTCTATGGCATCTTGCCGACCTATTCGATCGACATGGAAATGGCCGACCGGGTCGACATCATCAAAGGCCCCAGCCAGTTGATCAACGGCATTTCGCCGCGTGGCAGCGTGGGCGGCGGTATCAACGTGCAGCCCAAGCGAGCCGCTGACAAGCCGATCACCGAATTCACCGGCAGCTACGCCTCGGCCGGCCAGGCTGGCGGTGCAGTGGACATCGGCCGTCGCTTTGGTGAAGGCCAGCAGTTCGGCGTGCGCTTCAATGGCGTGAAGCAGGCCGGTGATACTGAATGGGACCACCAGCGCGTCGACCGCGAAATGGCGGTGCTGGGCCTGGATTTTCGAGGCGAGCGCCTGCGTCTCTCGGCAGAACTGGGCCACACCGAACGCGACACCGATGCCCCGCAGGAGCGTGTGCTGGTCGGTGCCAATGCCAAGGTGCCCAATGCCAATGACGTACGCCACAACTACGCCCAGGCCTGGAGCAAGGCGCGTACCAACGACACATTCGGTGCGCTGAACGCCGAGTACGATATCAGCGAATCGCTGCTGGCCTATGGTGCGGTCGGTGCGCGCAAGAGCAACCATGACTTCCTGCGCCATAACGTGTCGATCACCAACGATGCCGGCGACTTCACCGTGCAGCCGCGTGACTTTACCCGGGACGAGTCGGTGCGCACCGCCATGGCCGGTTTACGTCACTGGTTCCATACCGGGCCGGTGAGCCACGAGCTGAACCTGGCCGCCAGCTATTACTACATGGACTTCACCAACGGCGGGGCGCGCTATGCCTCGGCGCCGAGCAACCTCTACAACCCGGTGGCCGCACCGACACCCGGTACGCCAACTCGCCTCGACCCCGAGGTCTACACGGAAAACCGCTTCTCCGGCGTGGCCCTGGCCGACACCCTTGGCTTTTTTGACGACCGCCTGCTGTTGACCCTGGGTGCGCGCTGGCAACGGGTGCAGGTGGATGACTGGAGCGACGGCGTCAAAGGCGAAACGGGCTATGACGAAGAAAAGGTCTCGCCCTCTGGGGGCGTATTGCTCAAGGTCACCGACCAGCTCTCGTTGTACGCCAACTACATGGAGGGCCTGAGCCAAGGCAAGATCGCCCCATCGACCTCGATCAACGAAGACCAGATCTTCCCGCCGTTCACCAGCCGCCAGGTGGAGGTGGGGGCCAAGTACGACCTCGGCCAGGTGGCCTTTACTGCCAGCGCCTTCCGCATTCGCCAGCCGGCCTACGAAACCAATCCCACCTCGCGGGTGTTCGGCCCCAATGGCAAGCGTGACAACCGCGGCATCGAGCTGAGTGTGTTCGGTGAACCGGTGCAGGGCGTGCGGGTGTTGGGTGGGGTGATGTATATCGACAGCGAGCTGACCGACACCGTCGGCGGTGCCTACGATGGCAACCGCGCGCCGGCCACGCCCGAATACAACGTCAATCTGGGGGCTGAATGGGACGTGCCAGGGGTGAACGGCCTGACCTTCACAGCGCGCGGCATTCACTCAAGTTCCCAGTACCTGGACCAGAACAACAGCAAGCGCATCGATGGCTGGGAGCGTTATGACCTGGGTGCACGTTATGCCTTCAAGGTGGACGCCACCGAGGTTACCTTGCGGGCCAGTGTCGAGAATGTGCTCGATGATCGCTACTGGAGCTCGGCGGGGGCGTCGGATGACAGTGAGCCGGGGTTGACCTTGTCTACGCCGCGGACCTATCTGCTCTCGGCCACGGTCGGCTTTTAAACCGAACCCTTGTATACCTACCCAGCGGGAGCGGGTGCGACCGGGAATCAGGCGACTCGGTGGGGCAGTTGCGTAGATGATCAGCCCGGCGCAAGCGCCCGCCCCAGCTTCTGCGCCTGCCCCTGCAACACCTGCATCAACTGCAGCGCTGCATGCGAGGGCGGCTCGAAGCGCGAATAGACGAAGCTGATATCGAAGTGAATCTCATCGGCCAACGGCACCACCGCGAGCCCGCTGTCCTGTGCAACGAACTCGTCGATCACGCTGATGCCCATGCCTTGCTTGACCAACGCCACAGCCTCGTTGGCATTGGTGAACGACAACAGTGATTTCAGCTGTAGCCCGCGGCGCCCGATGTGTTCGGCCAACAGCTTGCCAAACGGCATGTCGGGCCGGAACAGCAGCAACGCATGGCCCTCCAGCTGCTGCAAGGTCAGCGCGGGCTGACCGGCCAAAGGGTGACCCGGCGGCATCACCACCACCATGCGTCCACGCATGAACGCTTGCGAATGCAGGTGGTCGTGCACCACCGGCAGGGCGGCGATCGACAGGTCGACCTTCTTCGACAGGATCTGATTGGGCATTTCGCCCATCAACGAGGTTTGCCACTCGATATTCAGTGACGGTGATTCACGCTTGAGCTGGGCCAGGGCCATCGGGATCACCACCGTGGACAACGATGCACTGCACGAGATACGCAACTTGCGCTGGCCGCCAGCGCCCAGCGCGAGGGCGCATTCGTTGACCTGCAACGCTGCCTGGTACACCCGCTCAACCTCGCGAAACAGCACCTGCGCTTCGGCCGTCGGCACCAGGCGGTTGTTGACGCGCTCGAACAGCGGGTAGGCCAGGCGCGCTTCGATGTACTGGATCAGCTTGCTCACCGCCGGCTGCGACACATACAGCAATTTGGCCGCTGCGCTGATCGAGCCCGTCAGCATCACCGCCCTGAACACTTCCATGTGCCGCAGCTTGAACACCATGGGGCTTGCGTCTGCGCCTTCGTTGCCAAGCAGCATGTGTATTACCTTCGGTTATGGTTTTCGCCATCTGGGTATGAGCGTCAAAGCCGGCCACACAGTATCGTGAACCCCAGCCTAATCGCCCTTGCGGCGCACAATAACAAGATCTGCAGACAAGCGCAGTGGCGCTTGACGGGAGTGCTGCGTGAACATATTTGACGAAGCGAAGATCGATTGCCATAACCATTTGTTTGACCCTGCCCGTTTCCCCTATCACCCCGACGCACCCTATGCGCCCTCCGGTCAGGAGGTCGCCACCCAGGCGCAGTTCACCCGGGTGATGGACGCTTACGGCGTGCAACATGCCTTGCTGGTGGGCCCCAACAGCGGCTACCACACCGACAACCGCTGCCTGCTGCATGCCTTGGCCAGCGGGCAGGGGCGGTTCAAGGGGGTGGCGGTGGTCAAGGCGGACATCAACCTCGATGCGCTGGCGGCCTTGCAGGCGCAAGGCGTGGTGGGTATCGCCTTCAACCCCGCGCTGTACGGGGTAGCTAGCCTAAAGGGCGTTGACGGGCTGTTCGGCAAGCTCGCCGAGCTTGGCCTGTTCGCCCAGCTGCAGGTGTGTGACGACCAGTTGCTGGACCTGCACGGCCTGCTGCAAGGCTCGCAGGCTCGTCTGTTGATTGACCATTGCGGCCGCCCGGATGTCGCTGCCGGTGTGCAGCAAGCCGGCTTCCAGGCGCTGCTGCGGCTGGCCGACAGTGGCCGCGCCTGCGTGAAGCTATCAGGCATGCAGAAGTTTGCCGCAGCGGATGCCTTGTTCGAACAGAGCAGTGCATACGTGCAGGCCCTGCTCGAAGCCTTTGGCGCCCAAGCCTGTGTGTGGGGGTCGGACTGGCCGTTCATTCGCCAGCCCGCGCGGGTGGACTACGGCCCGCTGCTGAAGCTGGCCGAGCGCCTGATGCCGGATGCCCGGCTGCGCCGCACGGTGATGTGGGACACCCCGCGGCGATTGTTCGGGTTTGCCTAGCCGGTGGCCTGTGTGGCATCGGCCTGGCGACAGCCTTTACCACGGGTTTTGTGTTCGGCCTCGGCGGAGGGAGGGCGGCCTATTGAATGGGCAGGACTTGGCACACCTGACGGCGTTGGAGCTGGCGCCGGGTAGCCCGCCGCGCGCGAAATGCGGGCGACGTGTCAGCGTGGAAGTGTCGTCCGTTGGCGTGCCCGCACCTCAGCGCTTGCACGCTGCGGCACGGGCAACCCAGGCGTAGCTGGACGGCAGGTGGCAGTCACCACCCGCCATTCAGGCCTGCGATCATTGCTGATCGGGAACCACGGCGATCACGTCGATCTCCATCAGCCACTCGGCCTGGGCCAACCCGGCCACCACCAACCCGGTGGAAATCGGGAACACGCCCTTGAGCCACTTGCCCACCTCCTTGTACACCGGCTCGCGGAAGCGCGGGTCGGTGATGTAGGTGGTGGTCTTGACGATGTGCGACAGGTCCGAGCCGGCTTCTTCAAGCAGTTGCTTGACGTTCTTCATCGCCTGTTCGGTTTGTGCGCGCGGGTCACCCAGGCCCACCAGCTTGCCTTCGAAGTCGGTACCGACCTGGCCGCGCACGTAGATGGTATTGCCCGCCCGCACGGCCTGGCACAAGTCGTTGTCCAGGGTCTGGTTGGGGTAGGTTTCCTTGGTGTTGAACATGCGGATGCGAGTATGGGTAGGCATCAGTGGGCTCCGAGGGTGCTGACATTGCTGATCTTGGCGGTTTGCTGCTCATCCGCTGCGCGTTGCTCGCGGTCGCGGTAGGCGGTGTAGGTACGTTGCGTGGCGATGTGGCCGGCGACGTGCTTGGCGTCGTGCCACACCCCCCAGATGAACGATGAACCACGGCGCGACAACCACGGCAGGCCGAGGAAGTACACGCCCGGTTCACGGGCCACACCACGCTGGTGCTGGGGCTTGCCGTTGGCATCGAAGGTGTCTACCTGCAGCCAGCTGAAATCCACGCCGTAACCGGTGGCCCAGATGATGCTGCTGACGCCGGCCTTGGCCAGGTCCAGCTGCTGCAGCGGGTTGCGCATGCACTCCGGGTCGGCCAGGCGCTGGCGGGCTTCGGGCTCTTCCGGCAGGTCCAGGCCGTTGCGTTCGATGTAGGCATCGGCCGCATCCAGCAGGGCCAGGTAGTTTTCGTCGCCGCGGTTGATGTTCTCGACCAGGTTGTCCTGGAAGTGCGCCACGCCGTTTTCGAACGACTGGGTCAGGCCGACCAGGGTCATGCCCTGGTGGGCGAGGGCACGGAAGTCCACGGTGTGGCCACCACGGGCGCCGCTGACCGCGATGGTCACATGCTCGCGACCGGGCTTGGCAATTTCCGCGTCCCACTCGCCCAGCACGCCCAGCCACCAGCAGAAGTCGCGGTTGCGGTAGGCACGCGGCGGGCGGTCGTGGGCGCCGACCGACAGGTACACCTGGCGTCCGGCGCGCATCAGCTCTTCGGCAATCTGCACGCCGGAAGAGCCGGCACCGACCACCAGTACCGCGCCTTCAGGCAACTGCTCTGGGTTGAAGTAAGCGGCGGAATGAATCTGGTGCAGGTTGCTGTCTTTCGGCGCGATGGCCGGGATCACCGGTTTCTGGAACGGGCCGGTGGCAGCGACTACGCGGTTGGCGCGAATCACGCCTTCACTGGTGTCGATGGTGAAGCCAGGGCGGTCGCTGTTACGCACCACGCGCTTCACTTCAATGCCGGTGCGCACGGGCAGGTTGTACTTGCGTACGTACTGCTCGAAGTAGTCGGCCACCTGGTCCTTGCCGGCGAATGCATCGGCGTCGAGGTTGAATTCCAGCCCCGGGAAGCGGTCGTGCCAGGCCGGACCGTTGGCGACCAGCGAGTCCCAGCGGCCGGTACGCCAGGCCTGTGCGATGCGGTTGCGCTCCAGTACCAAGTGCGGCACACCAAGCTTGCTCAGGTGTTCGCTCATGGCCACGCCGGCCTGGCCGGCGCCGACGACGAGGGTGTCGATTTCGAGGTTGTTCAATGTCATGTCCGAGCCCTTGTTCAGGCGGTTATTGTCAGGTCGGTTTGGAGGACCGCCGTTGCCTGGAGCCAGACTAGGGATGCCGTGGAAATGGCGAAAATAGTATTTAGCTGGTGCTTGCCGATAAAACGGCGAAGGCCTTGATTTCTCTGGCCTGTGGGGCAGGTTGGCCGGGTGGGTGACGTGGTTTTTCGAGCGGGTGCGAAGGGCGGGCCCTTGAGCATAGTTTTTTCCTGCCTACCCCCTCGGAAAAAGGTCGTTTCGCCCGCCCGAAGGTTCCACTCAGAATGCCGTGTATCGCACAGCACAACAGGAACCATGACATGACGTTCTCCATCATTGGTCGTTGCCAGGAAACCGGCCAGGTCGGTATTGCCATCAGCTCGTCGAGCATCGCCGTGGGTGCCCGTTGCCCCTGGGTGCGTGCCGGTGTGGGCGCAGTCTCGACCCAGAACATCACCCTGCCGGCGCTGGGCCCGCAGATTCTCGATGCCCTGGAGCATGGCCAGTTGCCGCCCGCCGCTGCGCTGGACAGGGTGCTCAGTGCCAATGGCTGGAGCGAGTACCGCCAGGTCACGGTGATCGACAGCCACGGCCAGGTGGCCCTGTTCACCGGGCGGGAAGCACTGGGCACACACCATGCAATGGCCGGCGAACAATGCGCGGCGGCTGGCAACCTGCTGTCCTCGACCCAGGTGATCGAAGCCATGGTGCTGGCCTTCGAGCAGGCCGGCGGCCACCTGGCCGACCGCCTGCTGGCAGCCATGCACGCGGCGATGGCCGCGGGTGGCGAAGCGGGGCCCGTGCACTCGGCGGCGCTGAAGATTGCTGGCGAGCTGACCTGGCCGCTGGTGGACCTGCGCGTCGATTGGGCCGACAGCGACCCGATCGGTGTGCTCGATGGCCTGTGGCAAGCCTATCGCCCGCAGATGCAGGATTACGTCACCCGCGCCCTCAACCCGACCGCCGCGCCAAGCTATGGGGTGCCGGGCGATGAGTGAATTTGCCAGTCGCGCGCTGCTGGCCCGGCTGATCGGCTTTGCCACGGTGAGCCGCGACTCTAACCTGGCGCTGATCGGTTTTATCCGTGATTACCTGGCCGAGCTGGGGGTGGAATGCGAGCTGTTCCATAACCCGGAGGGCACCAAGGCCAACCTGTTCGCCACTGTCGGCCCCAGGGATGTTGGTGGTGTGGTGCTGTCCGGGCATACCGATGTGGTGCCGGTGGATGGCCAGGCCTGGACGGTCGAGCCGTTTGCCCTGAGTGAGCGTGACGGCCGCCTGTATGGCCGCGGCACGGCCGACATGAAAGGCTTTATCGCCTCGGTGCTGGCTGCTGTGCCCGCGTTTCTCGCGCAGCCGTTGCGCATGCCGGTACACCTGGCGTTTTCCTACGACGAAGAAGTCGGTTGCCTGGGCGTGCGCTCGATGCTGGCTGCCCTCGAAAAGCGCCCGTGTAAACCACGGCTGTGCCTGATCGGTGAACCCACCGAACTCAAACCGGTGCTGGGGCACAAGGGCAAGCTGGCAATGCGTTGCCAGGTACAGGGCGCAGCGTGCCATTCGGCGTACGCGCCGTATGGGGTGAACGCCATCGAGTATGCGGCGAAACTGATTGGCAAGTTGGGTGACATCGGCGATGCTCTGGCACAGCCGGCTCATCATGACGAGCGCTTCGATCCGCCGTTCTCCACGGTGCAGACCGGCGTGATCAAAGGGGGCAGGGCGCTGAACATCGTGCCGGACGAGTGCGAGTTCGATTTCGAAGTGCGTGCGCTCCCAGGGTTCGAGGCGCAGGCGGTGGCCGACCAGTTACAAACGTATGCTGAAGCCGAGTTGCTGCCGCGTATGCGCAAGGTCAATACCGCCAGCGCCATTCGCCTGGCGCCGCTGAGTGCCTATCCGGGGCTGGCGACACCGGAAGACAGCGAGGCTGCGCGCTTGGTGGCGCTACTCAGCGGCTCGGATACGTTCGGCACGGTAGCGTTTGGTACCGAAGGTGGCTTGTTCGACCAGGCGGGCATCCCCACCGTGGTGTGTGGCCCTGGCAGCATGGACCAGGGCCACAAGCCGGATGAGTTTGTCAGTGTCGAGCAGTTGCGCGGCTGTGATGCCATGCTGCTGAGGCTGGTGGACTACCTCAAACAGGCTTGAAGGTTGCGCCGGCGGATGGGGCCGCAGTGCGGCCCCGGCGGTTCAGAAGGTCGCCTTGACCTGCAGGCCGACCACGAGTGCGTTGTCGATGTCTTTGCCCGAGAACGCCCCTGGCTCGATGATGTATTGCACATCCGGGCGCAGGTTCAGCCACGGCGTGGCCTGGTAGCCGTAGCTCAGTTCGATCAACTGCTCGGCGCTGTCGATATCCGGGAACTGCTGGCCCGCGTTGAACGCGGCATCTTCCAGCACATCGCGGCTACGCGGGTTGGGTACGGCGCGGCCGTAACCCAGTGCCACGGTATCCTTCGGGCGGCCTTCGAATGGCTTGTACAGCACCACGCCGGCGCCATACCACTTGGTGAACGGCGAAGCGGCTTTGCTCGACGCCGAGTACTGGCCGAAGGCGTGCAGGCTTCGGCCTGGGGAGGCCTGGTCGTTCCACACCGCCTGGTCGACCAGCAGGTAATGGCCACCCCGGCCGGACACTTCATCATCGCTGCCGATGCGTTTCACATCAGAGCTGTCGTAGTAGTAACCAAGCTTGTACTCGCCTGGCAGTTCACCCTGCAGCTTGTATACCAGTTCTACCGGTACCACGGTGCCGGTGGTGTGCTTGGGCCCCAGGTGCCAGGCGCGGCTGGAGTTGCCGTTGCTTTCGGGGTCGACGTTGAACGCCGCCACGCGCAACTGCCAGGCAGGTGACAGGTCGTACTTCACGCGCACGCCGAGGTGAGCGTTGGGGTAATTGGTCCAGCCACTGCCGCCGGACATGTTCAGCGGGTGGCCGCAGAAGCCGGCGTTCATGAAGTTGCACAGGATGCCGCTGTCCAGGCCGCCGAGGTCGTTGCCCATGGCCATGTAGCCCAGCTTGACGTTGAGCGCCGGGGTGAACAGCGTGCGCTCGTAGCTCAGCTCGGTCAGGCGGGTGTACAGGCCGCCGAAGTTTTCCTGGATTGGCAGGCGGTTGCCTACCAGGTCTTCCGAGGCGCTGTTGCCGCGGCGGTCGTTGATGGTCAGCTGGACCTTGCCGCCGTTGTCCAGGCCGTACAGTTTCGACAGGTCGAACTGCACGCCCAGCTTGACGTTCTGCGAATAGCGCGCCGAACGGTGCAGGCCGCCATGGGCGTTGTAGGCGGTTTCACCGCTGTAGTCGCCGGTGATCTTGACGCCGTCTTCTTCGAGTTGATGACGCAGGCCGCCCCAGTCACCGGTCAGGGTGCTGCGGGTCATGAGGTCGTCGTTGGCAAGTGCGGTGGTGCTGGCCAGGGCCAGCAGCAGGGTGGGGGTGATGCGAATTGCGGATGGCATTACAGAATCTCGGATTGTCTTTGAGGGGCATTCGCGGGCAAGCCCGCTCCTACAGGGGCCTTGTAGGAGCGGGCTTGCCCGCGAAGCAGGCGACGCGGTCTTACGGCAGAGCGTAAGAAATCACATAGTCGCCGCGGTCAGTCGACTGGCGGGCGCCGCCAGCGGTGATCACCACGTACTGCTTGCCGGTCTTCGGCGAGACGTAGGTCATCGGGCCGCCCTGGCTGCCCACTGGCAGGCGAGCCTTCCAGATTTCGTTACCGTTGCTGCTGTCGTAGGCACGCAGGTAGAAGTCCTGGGTACCGGCGATGAACACCAGGCCGCCCTGGGTCGACAGGGTGCCGCCAAGGGTTGGCAGGCCGATCTTGATCGGCAGGTGCATGCGGATGCCGAGCGGGCCGGTGTCTTCAACGGTGCCTACCGGCACCTGCCAGGCCACCTGGCGGGTCTTCATGTCGATGGCGGTCAGGGTGCCGAACGGCGGTGCCTGGCATGGAATGCCGGCGACCGACAGGAAGCGGTTCTTGTTCACGGCATACGGGGTGCCCTTGAGCGGTACCGCGCCCATGCCAGTGTTCAGTGCTTCGCCACCGGAAGCCGCGCCACCTTTGTTCTGCGACGGGATCATCTGGATCCACAGGCCCAGACGCATGTCGTTGACGAAGATGAAGCCATGTACCGGGTCGGTAGAAATGCTGCCCCAGTTCATGCCACCCAGCGAACCCGGGAAGCTCAGCGACAGGTCGGTACCCGGCGCGGTGTACAGGCCGTCGTAGCGCATCTTCTTGAAGTCGATGCGGCACAGCAACTGGTCATACGGGGTGGCGCCCCACATGTCCGATTCGGTCAGGGTCTGCGCGCCGATCTGCGGCATGCCCACCGACTTGGGCTGGGTTGGGGAGTACGGCTCGTTCGGGATGTTGCTTGGCTTGACCGGTACTTCGTCGACCTGGGTCAGCGGCTTGCCAGTGGCGCGGTCGAGCACGTAGATCTGCCCGGCCTTGGTGCCGATCACCACCGCAGGTACCGACTTGCCGTCGTCCTTGGTGAAGTCGATCAGGCTTGGCTGCATGGGCAGGTCGAAGTCCCAGAGGTCGTTGAGCACGGTCTGGAACACCCATTTCTGGTTGCCGGTGGTGGCGTCCAAAGCCAGCACCGAAGCGCCATAAGTGTGGTCCAGTTTGCTGCGCTCAACGCCGTAGATGTCGGTGGAGGACGAGCCCATCGGCAGGAACACGGTGTTCATCGCCGGGTCGTAGGACATCGGTGCCCAGCTGTTCGGGGTGCTGCGCACGTAGGTCTTGTCGCCCTGCGGAGCCTGGCGGTCTTCCGGGTTGCCCGGGTCGAAGGCCCAGCGCATTTCACCGGTGATCACGTCAAAACCACGGATCACGCCGCCTGGCATGTCGGTCTGGACGTTGTCGGCAACACGGCCGCCGACCACTACGGTAGTGCCGGCCATCAGCGGTGCCGAGGACAGCTGGTAGTAGGAGTCCGGTACATCACCCAGGCCTGCCTTGAGGTCGACCTGGCCATTGTTGCCGAAGCCCTGGCAGAACTCGCCGTTGTCAGCGTCGACGGCAATCAGGCGGCCGTCGATGGTGTTGGTCAGCAGGCGACGCTGGCAGTTGGCACCGGCCGCTACGCTAACGCCGGTGATCGGCGAGCTGTTCGGCTGGGTTGGCTGGGCGATGGCTGCAGTGGCGTCGAAGTAGGCCATGCCACGGCAACGCTGCCAGACCTTGGACTGGGCGTTGATTTCGTTCTTCCACAGCTCTTTGCCGGTGTCGGCATCGAGTGCGATCAGGTTGTTGTGCGGGGTGCAGATGAACACCTTGCTGCCGATCTGCAGCGGGGTGAGCTGGTCTTCGGCACCGTTGCCGTCACTGATTGCAACGTCGCCGGTTTGGTAGGTCCAGGCCACTTTCAGCTTGTTGACGTTGTCCCGGTTGATCTGGTCAAGCGCGGCGAAGCGGCTGCCACCTTCGGTGTTACCGTAGTGGGCCCAGTCTTTCTGTTCCTTGCCGGTTTCGACCGGGGTCATGCCCGGGCCTTTGCCGGTGGGCGCGACGCTTGGGTGGGCAACGAACATGTTGCCGACCGCGATCACCAATACCACGGCCATCACCCCGGCTACGCCGTACGCACCGCGCCCGGCGCTGGCGCCGTTGGCACGCGCCAGCAGCGGGTAAACCAGCGCCACGACCATGCCGATTGCGCCAAACATGAACAGGCGCGAGAACAGCGGCCAGAACACCAGGCCCGCATCGATCAGTGCCCAGATGGCAGTACCGACCAGGAACACGGCATACAGCCAGGCGCCCGCCTTCTTGCGGCGAGCAATGAGGACACCGGCGATGGCCATGGCCAAGCCGCCGATCAGGAAGTACCAGGAACCGCCCAGACCGGCGAGCTTGACGCCGCCAGCAGCGAGGAGGAGGCCGAGCAGGGCGATGATCACGCCCAGGCCGACCAGGATGAAGTTTGTGGCGCCAGAGGCGCGCGGTGTTTCTTTCATGCCAGGGATCTCAGCAGGTGGAATGCGCGCAGTTTAAGCCCTTAGCTTGCTAATTAACAAGTTGGTACATAATTGAGCGAGGCTGATTGTCGCAGGGCTGAACTTACGAAGATGTGGCCAAAAGTATAGATAAGGTGCTGAAAAACGCATTGAACGAGGCGTTTATGACGCCTCTTCGATTTGTGTTCATGCTTTGGTCGCGGCCCAACCTTGCACGGCGTCGGGACAATTGCGCCTTGAGCACGGGCCGGCATGGCCCTTTCATGCCGGCCATGGGGTGCTGCTGCTATAGAACACCGCGAGCCAGATGGTGGCCGTGCCGGGCGCGGTCCATTCCACGCGGTGGCGGTCGTGCGGGGGGATGTCCAGACAATCGCCCGGCGCCAGCAGGCGGGTGTGGTGCTCGTGCTCGAAACGCAGGGCGGCAGCACCACTGAGCAACATGATCCACTCGCCTTCGGCCTGGTCGTACCAGAAGCCGGGTGGGCTGGCCTGCCCACTGGAGACGATACGCTCCACGCGGATGCCCGGGCGGCTGAGCAATTCGTCGACACGTTCGGCGCTGGCGGGGTCGCAGGGCGGCAGGGCGGTCAGCAGGTTGTTCAGGGTCATGGTAAGCCTCCTTGGAAATGGGTGGATTCCACTATGGACGCAATCGCCTTGGCGCGCGCGGCTTGACCCGCCCGGCTGTTTGTAAGAACTTTCCGAGTTTTGGAAGACGGGCTGAACATGGACAAGCTGCTGGCGATGAAAATGTTCGTGGCCACTGTCGATGCCCAAGGCTTTTCTGCTGCCGCGCGCAGGCTAGGGCTGGCGACATCGTCGGTGACACGTCTGGTCGATGCCCTGGAAGCGTCGCTGGGCGCCACCTTGCTCAACCGCTCGACGCGCCAGGTCAGCCTGACCGAGGCCGGCGCCCGTTACTACCAGCGGGCACGGGGCATTTTTGAAGCACTGGACGAGGCGGATGCCAGCATCGCCGATCGCGGCGAGGAGCCTGTGGGTGTACTGCGCCTGAGCCTGCCAGTGGAGTTCGGCCGGCGGGTCATCGCCCCGCACCTGGGGCCATTCCTGGCGCAGCACCCGGCGCTGGAACTGGACATCGACCTAAGTGACCGCCTGGACGACTTGCTTGACGGGCGCTATGACCTGTCGATTCGCCTGGGTGACCCCTCGCCCAATGACGAATTGGTGTGCCGCCGGCTCGGCCGTTTTCAGCGTTGGCTGGTGGCCAGCCCGGCTTACCTGGCCGGGCGTGAGCCACTGCAGCATCCCCGGGAGTTGCTTGACCATGCCTGCCTGCGCTTTCGCTATGGGCAGAAAGCGCGCCCCTGGCGCCTGACCTGTGGCCAGGACAGCCTGGAACTGGACGTAAGTGGGCCATTGCGCAGCGCCAATGCCGACATGTTGCGTGAAACGGCGCTGGCAGGCAGTGGTATCGCACTGCTGGCCGACTGGCTGGTACGCGAGGATGTGTTGGCAGGGCGCCTGCAGCGGGTATTCCCCGACTGGCAGGCCAGTCCTGGCGCAGCCAATAGCAGCATCAACGCCCTGTATATGCCCAACCACCGGGGCTCTCGGCGGGTAAACGCATTCATCGACTTTTGCGAAAATTTGCTCATAAGCGGTAGCTAGTGTTGCGCAGTGCGCAAAGCCGCATTGCGCCACCGCGGGATTCTCGGCGCTGACGTCCATGGGTAAGGTGGCCGGCATATACCCAACCCTTGTCGAGGAACTTCGCATGAACCCCTCCCTTGCGACAGCGCAACCGGCAGCCGCCAGCCTGAGCCGGGCTCTGGTAGTGCTGCTGGCGTTCTGCTGCGGCGCGATCGTCGCCAACATCTACTACGCCCAGCCCATCGTCGGGCTGATCGCCCCGGACCTGGGGCTGTCCACCGAGCATGCCAGCCTGATCGTTTCCCTCACTCAGTTGGGCTATGCCCTGGGCCTGTTATTGCTGGTACCGCTGGCCGACCTGCTGGAAAACCGCCGCCTGATGGTGGCCACCGCGGTCCTGGCCTGCGTCAGCCTGCTGCTGGCGGGCACCAGCAGCAGTGGCCAGGGTCAGCTGTTCCTGGGTTACGCACTGCTGATCGGCTTCAGTTCGGTGTCGGTGCAGATGCTCATCCCGCTGGCGGCGCACCTGGCGCCGGAGCAGCAGCGTGGACGTGTGGTCGGTAACATCATGGGCGGCTTGCTGCTGGGCATCCTGCTGGCGCGACCGCTGTCGAGCCTGGTGGCCGACCACTTCGGCTGGCGTGCGGTGTTCATTGGCGCCGCCGGGGTAATGCTGGCGATCATCCTGTTGCTGTCATTGACCTTGCCGCAGCGGCGGCCCGAGCACAAAGCCAGCTATGCCGGGCTGATGCTGTCGCTGCTCACACTGCTGCGTCGTTATCCGCTGTTGCGCCAGCGTTCGTTGTACCAGGCATTGATGTTTGCAGCGTTCAGCCTTTACTGGACGGCGGTGCCGATGGCGCTTGCCGGGGAGCATGGCCTGTCACAAAGCCAGATCGCCGTGTTCGCCCTTGTCGGCGCGGTGGGTGCCGTTGCTGCGCCCATGGCCGGCCGCCTGGCCGATGCCGGGCATGCCCGGGCCGGCTCGCTGCTGGCGCTGTTGCTGGCGCCGGCGGCCTTGTTGCTGGGGCTGACAGTGCCGGGTTACAGCGTGATCGGCCTGGGCCTTACCGGCGTGTTGCTGGACTTTGCGGTGCAGATGAACATGGTCATCGGCCAGCGTGAAGTGTACGCACTGGACCCGGCCAGCCGCGGGCGGCTGAATGCGGTGTACATGACCAGCATCTTCCTCGGCGGGGCGCTGGGGTCGGCGGTGGCCAGTGCGCTGTTCAGCCAGTTTGGCTGGCATGGCGTGGCACTGGTGGGGGCGGGGTTGCCGGGTGTGGCGCTGGTTGTGTTTCTACTCAAAGCACGCCGGGGTTGAACCGTTACGCGTTGCAGGGCACGGGCTTCGCCCGTGTTCGCGGGCCCGCTATCGGCCAAGCGGCAGCGCCAGGCCAATCAAGGCAAACAGGCTCCCGCAGCAACGATTGAAACCTTTGCCACCCTTGGCCAGCCATGGCCGAATGCGAAACGCCAGGCGCGCCAGCAGGTATTCGACCAGAAACTCGACGCTGGCAAAGGTCGCGGCCATCACCGCAAATTGCAGCACCAGCCCTCGCTGTGGGTCGATGAACTGCGGCAGGAAGGCACCATAGAACAGCAGCACCTTGGGGTTCGCCATGGCCGAAAGCAGGCCCTGGCGAAACAGCCCGGCATTGCCCAGCCGCGCGCTGTGCGCAGTCAGTTCCAGCTGCAGGCCTGGACTGCGCCATAGTTGAATGCCCAGCCAGATCAAATAAGCCCCACCCACCCACTTCAGGACGCTCAGCACTGCCGCCGAGGTCTGCAGCAGTGCGCTGAGGCCGAACATGGTCAAGGCGATGAGGGCGCTGAAACCCAAGACCCCGCCCACGATGGTGAACAGCGTTCGCCGTGCGCCATAGAGCGCGCCATGGGTCAACGCCAACAAGCTGTTGGGCCCCGGGGTCAGTGACAGGCCGATGCTGGCCAGCAGGTAGATGAGCCAGGTGTCCAGTGCCATGTTGAAAACTGCCTTGTTCGAGAGAGGGCGACAGTCTATGGCGCAACGCTCACGCTGAAAGGGTATTATCTGGTCATAAAAGAGTCTTTTCTGGACGTGGTTTCATGCCGCCCGACATCCGCTTGCTGATCCTGCCATTACCGGATTTTGCCTTGCTGCCGTTTGGCGCCTTTCTCGACAAATTGCGCTTCAGCGCCGACGACGAGGACTACAGCCAACAACGCTATTGCAGCTGGACGGTGGCGGGGCTCAGCCTCGAGCCGGTACCGTCGAGCAGTGGCGCGGTGCTGCAGGTCGAGGCCATTGCCGATCAGCTCGACCTTGACCTATTCGACTACCTGGTGGTGTTCGGCGGTCGCAGTGCCATGGCCACCGCGGCGCTGGCGCCACGTTACCAGGCTTTGCTCAGGCAGGCCGCCAAGGCGGGTGTCAAGCTGGTGGGGGTCGACAATGGCGCCTTCCTGCTGGCTGCCTGCGGCCTGCTGCAGGGGCACAAGGTGGTGGTGCACTGGCGTCACGAAGCCGAGTTTCGTGCTGCGTTTCCGCAGTTGCAGCTGTTGCGCGAGCAGTTGTACTGCATCGATGGCAACCGCATCACGTGCGCCGGTGGTACTGCCGCCATAGACCTGGCCGTTGCACTACTGTCACGCGCTTGCGGGCGAACCCGGGCGCTCAAAGGGCTGGCTGACATGCTGGTGGACGAGACCCGCGACAGCCGTCACGCCTTGCGCTCGCTGGAGCTGGGTGCTGGTCAGGGGCGCCAGGTGCAGCGGGCGCAAGCACTGATGCGCCATCACCTGGGCACGCCGTTGGCCGTGGAGCAGCTGGCCGCAGAACTGGGCATCAGCCGGCGTCAACTGGACCGGCAGTTCCAGGCCAGCCACGGGATGAGCACCAAGGCCTGGTGGCTGGAGATGCGCTTGCAGCAGGCGCGCTGGCGTTTGCTCAACTCCAGCCACAGCCTGGCGCAGATTGCCGATGAGGTGGGCCTGGGTGATGCCAGCTACCTTGGCAAGTGCGTGCGGCGTCGGTTTGGGTGTACGGCCCTGCAGTTGCGTGCAGGTCATTACCCGCTCACGTGATCTACTGGGGCGTCCCGAACAACCCTGTCCAGTAGATCCCTGCATCGCTCTTGGGGTCTATCGCATAGGCAGCGCCCAGTTCACGGAAGTCCGGATTCATCAGCGTGGCGCAGTGCCCTGGGCTGTCCAGCCAGCCGTTGACGACCTTTTGCGCGGTGTCACGCCCGGCGGTGATATTTTCGCCGATCTGCTGGTACAGGTACCCGGCCAGTTCCGCCCGGTCACCCGGTGTGCGGCCATCTTTGTCGATGTGATCGAAGAAGTTCTGGTTGGCCATGGCCCGAGTGTGGTTGGCGGCGACCCCGGCCAGCACTGTGCTCCAGCTCAGTGGCGGGGCGGCGGCAAACGGCTGGCCGCCGCATTGTCGTGGCACCTTGCGCGCGGCGTTGACCTCCTGCAGCACCTTCTGTCCCTCGGCCTGCCAGTCGCCCAGGCGGCCGCTGAGCAGCGGCCGTGCCAGCACGATGCGCCAGTCGCGGCCCTCCTGGCTGACGCCGATATCGACGAATTGCGGGTCGAGCACCACCTGGCAGAAGCTTTCCTCGATGGCATGCATGGCGGCGCGTGCGTCGCGTGGCCCCGACAGGCTGATGGCCTGGACGCTGACCATGGGGTAGGCGGCGCGGGTCATGGCCTGTTGCAGGTCGCGGGTGCCCTCTGGCGACAGCGCAAGGCGTGTGTCGCTGTTGAGCGGCGGCAGTTCCAACGACGCCTCGCCACCGCAGGGCTGGGCCTTGCTGCGGTAGACATTGATCGAATCGATCAACTGCGCCTCTTCGCCGGTGGCTGCCAGCGCCCCGGTCGAAACGACCAGGCCCAGTGACAAGGCGACAACGGATGTCAGGACGCGCATGTGGATCTCCCTATGACTGGCAGCGTCGTGGTGTGCGCTGCTCATCCTACACAAGCCCGGGGCTTTTGGCCCGAGGTCGTGCAAGGCAATGAAAACGCCGGCAATCGTTACTGGCGGCAAAAGAGGGAGTAGACCCCTGGCCGGTGGAAAAGTGCGGTCAGTTGCCAATCATTCGCATCGGACCAGCGTTGTCAGCCGTTTGCGCGTCAATGGGCCAACGCCTGGTTCGGCTTGTAGAACAGGAAATGGGTGGTCTGCGCGGTCTTGCGATAAGCCTTCGCCCAGTCGGGGCGCACCGTGCGGTCGTGAAAGTACAATGCGCCGCCGGTGGGGTCTTTCAACTGCTGGTTCAGTGCCTTGCGTGCGATCTCTTTGGCAACGTCGTAGCGTTGCGGTTCCTCGACCTGGTCCGGGCGCCCGTCACACCACCATGAGAACTGACAGGACTTGGTCTCCACCCCCTGTTTGACTACCGCGCAGATAGTGTCGGGAAAGCCATCGTGGCCCAGGCGGTTGAGCACCACACTGGCCACCGCGGTCATGTCTTTGGCGTCGGCGCCCTTGGCTTCCCAGTAGATGGTACGTGCCAGGCAGGTGATGCTGTCATCCAGCGGCGCCTGGCCAGCCGGGTCCACTGCCTGCGTTTCGCCTGGGGTCAGTTTCTCTGCCTTCCTGGGGGGCGGCGCATCTTCAGCGACCTTTTCTTCAAGCACTTCGGCCTTGTCCTCGGCAACGGCGGCTTTGGCCGGGTCAGCGGCATACAGGGGGCCTGCGAGCAGGGCCGAGGTCAAGCCGATCAGCATCAAGTGACGGCGCATGGGCACATTACCAGGCGGTGGGCAGAATTTCAGTCTAGCCAAGCGTAAGCATTAATACCAAAGGCAGGGTGGCGGCCGCAGTCACGGTCTGCAGGGCGATGAGGGTAGCCATCAGTGGCGCATTGCCGCCCATTTGCCGGGCCATGACATAAGACGACGAAGCGGTTGGCAGCGCCTGGAACAACACCGCCACCACCGCTGCCTGGCCACTCAGGCCGAACAGCCGGCAAACGCCCCAGGTGGTCAGTGGCATGACCAGGAACTTGAACGCCGATGCTGCCATCAGCGGCCGTACCTGCTGGCCGAGGCTGGCGCCGCCCAGGGCAGCGCCGACACACAGCAGGCCCAGCGGCAGCGCGGCCTGGCCCAAGGCCTTGACCGTGGCGTCGATACCGGCCGGCAAGCCCAGCCCCGTGGCCCGTAGCATCAGCCCCCCTGCGCAGCCGATGATCAACGGGTTGGCGAAGATCGCCCGAAGCACTGCGGCTGGCGAACTGTGACGGGCGCTGAAGCGGGCAAACACCAGCACGCAGAGCAGGTTGACCAAGGGCACGATGGCTGCGTTGGCCACCGCCGCCAGGGCAATCCCGGCGCTGCCGTAAATCCCCGCAGCCAGGGTGGCACCGATGTAGTTGTTGAAGCGGATACCGCCCTGAAACACCGAAGTGAAATCGGCTCCATCATGGTTCGCCGCGCCCTGATACAGCACCAGCAACACGGCACCGGCCAGGGTCGAGAGCATCAGTGCGCCGGCCATGCCCAGCACCGGTATGCCATCGAGGTTGGCGGTGGCCAGGCCATGGAGGAACAGCGACGGCAGCAGGACGTAGTAGCTCAGGCGCTCGGCACCAGGCCAGAAGCTTTCGGCAAGAAAACCGCGAAGGCGCAGGAAGGTACCCAGGGCAATCAGCAGGATGATGGGGAGCAGGGTGGTCAGCAGCAAGTGCAGCATGGTCAGCATTCCGTGGGCGGGTACGTGCACAGACTACGGGGGCGGATCGATCTGTAAAAACGTTGTTTTCTTCAGTGACCGTTGAGGAAAAATGCATGTTGGTGGGGGCATATCGCGCCTTGGACCAGCCTGGCTTCAGGCTTCCAGGGCGGTCTTCAACACCGCACTCAAATGCCGCCGCTGGCTTTTTTCATGCTCCAGCAACACCACCCGCCGGGTCAGTTGCGGCTCGCCAAACGGCAGGCAGGTGGCGGGTGGCAAGCGTTGCAGGTCGTCATCCGCCATGGGGATGACCGCCACGCCCAGGCCCATCACCGCCATGCGCGCCAGGGCTTCCTGGCTGTCCAGTTCCATCAGTTCGCTCACCTGCACCTGCTGGCGGCGTAGTTCCTGCTCGATCTGCCGGCCGGCCCAGGCACGCTTGTCGAAGCGCAGGAATGGCTGGCTGGCCAGCAACTGCGGCACGCTATACCCGGCCAGCTCAGGGCTGGCGATGGCCCAGAAACGGTCCTCGAACAGCGGTGTAAAGTCCAGGTTCTGCGGGTAAGGGCTGACCGGTTCGGTGGTGATCGCTGCATCGAGCTCGCCGTCTTCCACGCGCCGCGCCAGCTCCGCCGACATGCCCGAGGCCACGCTGATGTGTAGCTGCGGGTGATGGGCCTTTATCCACACCAGCGCCTTGGGCAAACGCCGCGCCAGCACCGTGTGGATCGCCCCCAGGCGCAAGCGGCCGCGCAGGCTTGGGCCGCTGGCCAGGGCATCGGCCAGTTCGTCATAGGCAGCCAGAAGGCTTTCGGCGCGGGCCACCGCCAACTGCCCGGCTTCGGTCAGCACCACCTGCCTGCGGCTACGGTCGAACAAGGTCACCTTCAGTTCGTCTTCGAGGGTTTTGATGTGCAGGCTGACCGCCGAGGGGGTGAGGCTGAGCAGGTCGGCGGCGCGGGCAAAGGTGCCGTGGCGGGCGATGGTCACCAAGGTGCGCAGGGCTTTCAGGGACATGCGGTTGAGGTCCGGTTCTCAGCTGACAGAGGCGTATTGTCAGGCCCGGCCCTCTCGCAGCACAAGGCTGCTTCCAGGCCTTGCCGATACGGCTCAGCGACTGCTACGCCCATAGGCCTGGCTGATCCGGTCGATCACCATGGCCAGGGCGACAATTGCCAGCCCGGCCTCCATCCCTTGGCCAACATTCAAGGTCTGGATCCCCGCCAGCACATCCTCACCCAACCCACGGGCGCCGATCATCGACGCCACGACCACCATCGACAAGGCCATCATGACCGACTGGTTAAGCCCGGCCATGATACTCGGCAGCGCCAGGGGCAGGGCGATGCGCCGCAACCGCTGCCAGCGGCTTGCGCCAAGGCCGTGTGCGGCCTGCAGCAACGAGGGGTCGATCTGGCTCAGGCCCAGTTCGGTCAACCGCACCAGCGGCGGCAGGGCGTAGATCAGCGTGGCGAACACGGCAGGCACCTTGCCCAGGCCAAACAGCATCAGCACCGGGATCAGGTAAACGAACGCAGGTAGCGTCTGCATCACATCGAGGACCGGCAACAGCAGCCGTCTGGCCAGTGGCCGGGCGGCCAGCAGAATGCCCAGTGGTACACCCACCAGTACGCACAGGCCGGTACTGACCAGCACCAGGGCCAGGGTCTGCAGCAGCTTGTCCCAGAGCCCGAGCATACCGATCAGGGCCAGCAGCGCGACCAGCACGGCGCTGCGCAGCAGGCTGCGGCTGGCGTGCCAGGCCAGCAGACCCACCAGCAACAACAACAGCCACCAAGGCAAGAGGCGCAACAGGTTCTCCAGGCCGACCAGCAGTTGCAGCAACTGGTCAGACAAACTGCGCAGGTGGTCGCCGTAGTTCAATACCAACCAGTCGACCAGGCGGTTGATGCTGTCGGCAAAGGAAAACTGCAGGGTCTGCGGGAAACCGCTGCTCACAGGCTGGCCTCGACCTTGGTGGCGATGTCCGCCGGCAGCCAGGCTTTCCACACCTCGCGGTTATCGCGCAGGAAGGTGAGGGCGGCTTCGCGCGGGGGCGTGCGTTTTTCGCTCATGACGGCCAGGGCCTTGTTCAGGCGATCGATGGGCAGGTCTACCTGTTCGAACACGCTGACCAGGTCTGGGTAGTTTTCGCGAAAGGCTTTGGACACGCCAATCGACAACTTTGCCGGCAGCGAGCGGCTGCCTTTCGGGTTGGGGTTGGCGGGGTCGGTGAGGGTGGCCCAGGCCTGGGCATCGAACGGGGGTTCTTCCAGCCGGATGAGCTTGTAGCGCCCCATCAGCGGGGTCGGGTTCCAGTAGTAGAACAGCACGGGTTTGCCGCGCCGGATTGCCGAACCGATCTCGGCGTCCATCGCGGCGCCGGAGCCACTGCGGAAGTTGTTGTAGAGGCCATCCAGGCCATAGGCCTTGAGCTTTTGGCTGTTGACGGTTTCAGACGTCCAGCCGCTTGGGCTGTTGAGAAAACGCCCTTTACCGGGCGATTCGGGGTCGGAAAATACCTGCGGGTAACGCTTGAGGTCCTCGACACTGTGCAGCTCAGGCGCCACGGGCTTCAGGTTGCGTGCGGCATCGCCTTCGATCACATAGGCCGGTACCCACCAACCTTCTTCTGCATTTTTGACCGTATCGCCCAGTGCGAACACCTGGCCGGCCTGTTCGGCCTTGACCCAGGCAGGGCTGCGCCCGGCCCATTCCTCGGCGATCACTTGCAGGTCATTGCGCGCCAGGGCCACCTCCATGCTGACCGTGCTGCCAGGCAGGGTGTCGGTGCGATAGCCGTAGCCGCGCTCCACGATCAGGCGCAGAATCTCGGTGGTGAGGGCGCCGCTTTCCCAGCCGATGGCACCAAAATGGATAGGCGCAGGTTGCTCTGCCGATGCGGCGCTGTCGGTGCTGGCCAAACCCACCGTCAACAGCAGCCCGGCCAGCAGCGTTGAAATGCTCTTCATGTAAACCTCGTCGTTCGCCACGCCTTGGCAGTGGGGCAAGTGTAGACGACGAGGTTTTGTCAGTTTCAGGGCCACTGGAGTGGCCCCGTTCGCTTCAGACGCGGAACTGGTCCATCAGCGCTTGCTGCTGGTTGGCCAGGCTGTTCAGCGACTGGCTGACCCGCGCCGACTCGTTGGCCTGGCCAGACAGGGATTCAGTGACATCACGAATGGTCGCCACGTTGCTGTTGATTTCCTCGGCTACCGCGCTTTGCTCCTCGGCGGCAGAGGCGATCTGCAGGTTCATGTCGGTGATCACCGTCACCGCCTGGCCAATGCGCTGCAATGCCGTGACGGCTTGGCCGACCTGCTCCACGCCACCTTGGGCCTGGCGGTGGCTGTGGTCCATGGCGCCGACCACTTCGCGGGTGCCGTTCTGCAGGGCTTCGATGACCTGACGGGTTTCTTCCACCGACTCCTGAGTGCGCTGGGCCAGGTTGCGCACCTCATCGGCGACCACGGCAAAGCCACGGCCGGCCTCACCGGCGCGGGCAGCTTCGATGGCAGCGTTGAGCGCCAGCAGGTTGGTCTGTTCGGCGATCGAGCGGATCACTTCCAGTACCGAGCCGATCTTCTCGCTGTTCTGCGCCAGGCCTTCTATTTCGGCCATGGTGTCGCTCATGTTGGCGGCCAGGGCACCGATGCTGCTGGTGGTGCGGTCGATTACCGCCAAGCCTTCGCGGGTGGCCTGGTCGGCATCGCGCGCCGCCTGCGCAGCCTGGGCGGCGCTGCGGGCAACGTCCTGGGCGGTGGCGCTCATTTCATGCGAGGCGGTGGCCACCTGGTCGACCTGGCGGTACTGCTGCTCCATGCCGGCGCTGGTTTCAGTGGCAATCGCCGAGGACTGGTCGGCCGTGCCTCGGGCGGCCTGCACCGAGCGTTTGACCTCGGCGATGGTTGGCTGCAACTTGTCGAGGAAGCGGTTGAACCAGCCGGCCAGTTCGCCCAGTTCGTCCTGCTTCTGGTAGGTCAGGCGACGGGTCAGGTCGCCTTCGCCGCTGGCAATGTCCTTGAGCATGGCGGCCACGCCGAGGATCGGCCGGGTAACGCCGCGGGCCATCAGCCATACCAGCAGCAGCCCGGCAATGGCGGCGGCCAGGCCCAGGCTCAGTTCCAGCAAGGTGCCGCTGGTATTGAGCGCGTCAAGTTCCTGCTTCAGGGTTTCGGCCGGCCCGGTCAGGGCGTTTTCCGGCACATCCAGCAGCACGCCCCAGGGCTGGGCGTCCGGGATTGGCCGGAATGCCGCCAGTACCTTCAGGCGCTGCCGGTCGTGGAGGATAGTCAGCTTGCCATCGGCCAGCTTGCGCACCAGCTCGGCGCCTTTGGTCGGGTCGACCTGGTCGAAGCGCTGTGCCAGCTTGCTGGCATCGGCGCTGTAGCCGGCCAACAGACCGACCGGGGTAAGAATGCCGACCGTGGTGCGGCCTTCGTAGAGGCTGCGGCTGGCCTCCTGGCTCAGCGCCTGCAGGCTATTGAGGTTGATGTCGATGGACAGGGTGGCAATGATCTTGCCGTTGACCGCCAGCGGGAACACGATGCTGGTCATCAGTACCTGCTGGCCGTCGATGTCGTAGAAGTAGGGCTCCACCACACACACCTTGCCGGAGGTGCGTGGGCATACCCACCAGGTGTTGGCCGGCTGGCCGCTGGGGCCGATCTCGGTGTTGGCCATGTCATGTTCGGGCAGGGCCATCGAGGTCAGCTGGCCAGCGCGTGGCTGCGACCAGTACAGGGCAAAGCGCCCGGTTTCGTTGCTGCCCAATTCTGCCTTGCCGGCAAACAGGCTGTCCTTGTTGTCCAGGGCATTGGGCTCGAACACCAGTGACAGGCCGAGCAGGTCGGGGTTGGCTTGCAGTGCGGCGCGCACCTGGCGGGTCATGTCCTCGCGCAGGTCGAAGGCATCGAGAAAGCGCTTTTCGGCCTGCTCGCGCAGGAACAGCACTTGGCGGGCGAAGCCGGCGCCGTACTGGTAGGCATCCATGAACTGGCGGCGAATGTTCAACGCTTGCACTTCACCTTGTGACTCGATGCGCGACTGCGCCGCCTCGGTCAGCATCTGCATGCTGCTAGCCTTGACCAGGTCCGAACTGTGATCCATGCGGTACAGCGACAGGCCGACGAGCAAGGTGACGATAGCGGCCAGACAGAGACCGGCGAGCAGGGTGATCTTCCACTGGATGGAAAGTTGTCGCAAAGGCATGGGGGCGGATCCCTTTTTTGGCATTAAGGGTTATGGCTTTATCTGCGGTGGGGCCGGGAGGTGCCAAAGCGCTGCGGCCAGGCACCTCGCTGCCTCCCTCAATATCGGCCCCTGCCGTTTTTTCTTTATTCAAACATTCAATTTAAATTTGACCGCCACTAACGCCCCGCATCAAGGCGCTTTTGACATCTGCCGCCTACTGCTTCAGAGTTCGCGCTTTTTTCTGTCGTAATGAGGTAAGCCAACCATGAATGCAGTGATCGCCGCGGTCGGCATCATGCTGATACTCAGCCTGTCCCGCGTGCACGTGGTCATCGCCCTGATCATCGGCGCCCTGGCCGGTGGGCTGGTGGGCGGCCTGGGCATCGAAGGCACGCTCAAGGCCTTCAACGGTGGCCTCGGTGGTGGTGCCACGGTGGCTTTGTCCTATGCACTGCTGGGTGCTTTTGCCGTGGCGATTGCCAAGTCTGGCCTGGCCCATGCGCTGGCCGACCGCGCCCTGGGCATGATCGACCGGCGGGGCGACGCCAAGGGCGGCAAGGTCAAATGGCTGATGATCGGCCTGATGCTGGCGGTGGCCGTGTCGTCCCAGAACATCCTGCCCATCCACATTGCCTTCATCCCGCTGCTGGTACCCCCTCTTTTGTACGTGCTGACGCGCCTGCGTATCGACCGCCGGCTGATCGCCTGTGTGATCACCTTTGGCCTGATCACCCCGTACATGTTCCTGCCGGTGGGCTTCGGCAACATCTTCCTCAACGAGATCCTGCTGGCCAATGTTGCCCGCGCGGGTGTCGATGTGAGCGGCGTCAACGTCACCCATGCCATGGCCATCCCGGCTGCCGGCATGCTCGTCGGCCTTCTGGTGGCGGTGTTCATCAGCTACCGCAAGAAACGTGACTATGACCTGGCGCGCATCCAGCAGGTGGAGCAGGTGAGCGTGCAGTACAACCCGTTGACCTTGCTGGTGGCCGTGCTGGCCATCGCTGCAGCCTTCATCGTCCAGCTGTTGCTGGACTCGATGATCATCGGTGCCATGGTCGGTTTCCTGATCTTCTCGCTGTCGGGCATCGTCAAGTGGAAAGAGACCGACGACCTGTTCACCGAAGGCATGAAGATGATGGCCATGATCGGCTTCATCATGATTACCGCGTCCGGCTTTGCCGAGGTGATGAAGGCCACCGGTGAGGTGAAGAGCCTGGTGGAAACCTCGGCGCAGTGGATCGACCACAGCAAGGGCGTCGGTGCCTTGCTGATGCTGCTGGTAGGCCTTTTGGTGACCATGGGGATCGGCTCGTCGTTCTCCACCGTGCCGATCCTGGCCGCGATCTTCGTGCCACTGTGCGTGCAACTGGGCTTCGACCCGTTGGCTACGGTGTGCATCATCGGTACTGCCGGTGCGTTGGGCGATGCAGGTTCGCCGGCCTCGGACTCGACCCTGGGCCCAACCTCGGGCCTGAACGTGGATGGCCAGCACCACCACATCTGGGACACCGTGGTGCCCACTTTCATCCATTACAACCTGCCGTTGATGGCGTTCGGCTGGTTGGCAGCGATGACCTTGTAAGGCGGGGAGGGCGTCAGCCCTTGTCGGGCGGCGGCGAGATGCGATTGAGCACGGTGCTGCCGTCCTTGCTGCGGGTCAGGTAGACCGGCAGGACTTTGGGCAGGTTGTTGACCAGGCGCCCCACTTCAGCGGTGTTGTAGATGCCGCTGATGCGAATGCGGCCGGTGCTGGCATCGGCCAGTAGCAGCGGGGCGTCTAGGTAGCGGTTGATCACCGGCAGCGCCTGTTCCAGGCTCAGGTTGTCGAGCACCAGCTTGCCGCTGCGCCATGCCAGGCTGTTGCCATAGTCGTCGCTTTGCTCCAGCTGCGGCTCGAAGTCGCCCTTGTGGTAGCTGGCCTGCATGCCAGGGCCAAGGCGGTAGCCACCGGCACTGCCCTCACTGGACACCAGCACTGAACCTTCCACCAGGGTGACCTTCACCTGGTCCTGGTACTTCCACACGTTGAACTGGGTGCCGGTGACCCGGGTCTGGCCACTGCCGGCACGCACGATGAACGGGTGGCTGCTGTCGTGTCGCACCTTGAAGAACGCCTCGCCGCGCTTGAGCGTGACCTGGCGTTGGTCCTTGTAGTTGAGGAAGGTGAGTTCGGTGTGGAGGTTGAGCTGTACCGTGCTGCCGTCGCTGAGCTCCACGGTCTGCATGCGGTCACCGGCTTCGAAATGCTGATAGTGGTTGGGCAACCAGCCCTGTTCCCACCCCATCCAGCCGGCCAGCGGCAGCACTGCCAGGGCGATGGCCGCAGCAGACGCCAGCGGCCGCCAGTTGCGAGGGCGGGCGGCGTGTCTGGTGGGTGGGTTGAAGTCGATGACGGTGGCGCTGCGCGGCAGCAGGTCGGCTGTTTGCCAGATTTCCAGCATCGCCTGATATTCTTCGGCATGCCGCGGGTCGGCCGCCAACCAGTCAGCGAATGCTTCACGCTCGGCCTGCGTGCAATCTTCGGCGTGAAGGCGCATGCACCAATGCGCTGCGGCGTCGGTGATGGCATCGTCTGGGTTGGGATTGAGGCGGTCGTGGTTCATTGCGGCTCCGGGTTTTGCGCATTCTACCCTTGCGGGAGGGCTCCCGAGAACCAATGTAATGGCGAATGACTATCAGTTGTGCCGGTTTTTCGTCGGATTAGCCACGGTTTTTCAGTGTTTGAGAACCCTTCGCGGGCAAAAGACGATGCCTGCAATGGCTTCCGGGGCAGCCTGGTGCTGCGAAGAGGTCAGTGTTTGCAGGTACCGGCCTCTTCGCAGCACACGGCTGCCCTTGCAACAAGCGCGTCGGCGACCCACCGGTCAGAACTGTGCGGCCTCTAGCCCATAAAGGCTGCCACTACCGGCCCGAATGCTCGCCTCCAGCCCCAACCCCCGCGGCAAGACCCGCTGGAAATAGAACGCCGCACAGGCAAGCTTCGCGCCATGAAACGCCTCGTCCTCATCACGTTTGGCCAGCGCCACCGCCGCCATCCGCGCCCACATGTATGCATAGGCCGTGAGCCCGAACAGCTGCAGGTACTCAACGGCTACCGCGCTGACCAGGTTGGCATCCTCGCCGGCCTGCGCCCGCAGCCAGCTGCTGGTGGCCTCCAGCCGCGCCAGGCTCGCCTGCAGGGCCTCGCGGTGCAAGGGCGCATCCACACTGAAGGCGCGCACTTCGCTGGCAAAGCTGGCCAACGCCTGGCCACCGTCGGCCAGCACCTTGCGCCCCAGCAGATCAAGGGCCTGGATGCCGTTGGTGCCCTCATAGATCTGTGCAATGCGCACGTCTCGCACCCGTTGCTCCTGGCCCCATTCGCGGATGTAGCCATGACCGCCATACACCTGCTGGCCAAGCACGCAGCTTTCCAGGCCGTTATCGGTGAAGAATGCCTTGGCCACCGGTGTCAGCAGTGCCACCAGGCGCTGGGCATGCTCGCGCTCGCCAGCGTCCTCGGCATAGCGTGCCACGTCCAGTTGCTGGCCAACGTAGACGGCGAACGCCCGACCTGCTTCGGTGAGGGTGCGCATGGTCAGCAGCATGCGCCGGACATCACCATGGTGGATGATCGGGTCGGCCACCTTGTCGTGTGCCTGCGGGCCAGTCGCTGCGCGGCTCTGCAGGCGCTCGTTGGCATAGCGGGCGGCGCTCTGGTAGGAGGCTTCGGCACAACCGATGCCCTGTATGCCGATGGACAGGCGCTCGTAGTTCATCATGGTGAACATCGCTGCCAGGCCCTTGTTCGGCTCGCCCACCAGGTAACCGATGGCACCGTCAAAGTTCATGACGCAGGTCGCCGAGGCCTTGATGCCCATCTTGTGCTCGATCGAGCCACAATGCACAGCATTGCGCGCGCCCAGGCGGCCATCGGCCTCGACCAGGAATTTGGGGACCAGAAACAGCGATATGCCTTTGGCACCGGCGGGCGCATCCGGCAGCTTGGCCAGCACCAGGTGGACGATGTTCTCGGTCAGGTCCTGCTCGCCGCCGGTAATGAAGATCTTGCTGCCACTGATGCGCACGCTGCCATCGGCCTGAGGCTCGGCGCGGGTGCGGATCAGCCCCAGGTCAGTGCCGGCATGGGGTTCGGTCAGGCACATGGTGCCGGCCCAGCGGCCTTCGTACAGCGGTGGCAGGTAAGTGGCCTTGAGCGCTTCGCTGGCGTGGGCATCGATCGCCAGGCAGCTGCCTGCGCTCAATGCCGAATACAGGCTGAAGCTGCAGTCAGCCGCGTAGAGCATCTCTTCGAACAGCACGCCGAGCATCTTTGGCATGCCCATGCCGCCGTGTTCCGGGTTGCCGCCCAAGCCGACCCAGCCACCTTCGCGGTAGGTGTTCCAGGCCTCGCGAAAGCCTTCGGGGGTGGTGACTTGGCCTGCGTCGAAGCACACACCTTGCTCGTCACCGTTGCGGCTGAGCGGGGCGATCAGCTGGCCGGTGACTTTGGATGCTTCCTCGAGAATGGCGTCGGCAGTGTCGGCATCGATGCGTTCGGCCAGGGCGGGCAGTCGGGCCCACAGGCCTGAAGCGTTGAACACGTCATGCAGGACGAAGCGCATGTCGCGCAGGGGGGCGGAATAGGTGGTCATCGGCAGCTCTTGCAATAGTGAGGGAGGGTTGGGCGTGCGCTGAACCTTCAGGCGCAGCCGTGTGCTGCGCCTGAAGGGGGGCGGCTACGGCATCAGAGGGCCTTGGCCCGGTCGCGCAGCACGTACTTCTGGATCTTGCCGGTCGAGGTCTTGGGCAGCTCGCCGAACACCACGGTCTTCGGCACCTTGAACCCGGCCAGGTGCTCGCGGCACCAACTGGTGATGTCGGCTTCACGGGTGTCCTCCCGGCCTGGCTTTAAGGCAACGAAGGCGCACGGGGTTTCGCCCCATTTTTCATCCGGGCGTGCCACCACGGCGGCTTCCAGCACTGCCGGGTGCTTGTACAGGGCGTCTTCGACCTCGATGGTGGAGATGTTCTCGCCACCGGAAATGATGATGTCCTTGAGCCGGTCCTTGATCTCGATATAGCCATCGGCATGCCACACGGCCAGGTCGCCGGTGTGGAACCAGCCGCCACGGAAGGCTTCGGCGGTGGCTTCAGGGTTCTTCAGGTAGCCCTTCATCACCGTGTTGCCGCGCATGAAGATTTCGCCCAGGGTATCGCCGTCGCGGGGCACCGGCTGAAGGGTTTGCGGGTCGGCGACCATCAGGCCGTCGAGGGTCGGGTAGCGCACGCCTTGGCGAGACTTGATCCGTGCACGCTCTTCCAGCGAAAGCGCATCCCATTCGTCATGCCAGGCACACACGGTCACAGGGCCGTAGACCTCGGTCAGGCCATAGGTGTGGGTGACCTTGATGCCCATTTGCTCCACGGCGCCGATAACCTTGGCCGGTGGTGCGGCGCCGGCGACCATGGCCTGCACCGGGTGCTCGATGGCTGCCTTGGCCGCCTCGGGCATGTTGACCAGCGCGTTGAGCACGATCGGCGCACCGCACAGGTGGCTGACTTTGTGCTCGCGGATCAGGGTCAGGATCTTCTGCGGGTCGACCCGGCGCAGGAACACATGGGTGCCGGCCAGGGCGGTGATGGTCCAGGGGTAGCACCAGCCGTTGCAGTGGAACATTGGCAACGTCCACAGGTACACCGGGCGGTGGCCCATGGCCCAGGTCATCTGGTTGCCCAGTGCGTTCAGGTAGGCGCCGCGGTGGTGGTAGACAACGCCCTTGGGGTTGCCGGTGGTGCCGGAGGTGTAGTTCAGCGAAATGGCCTGCCACTCGTCATCGGGCCATTCCCAGGCAAATTCCGGGTCGCCTTCGTTGAGCAGGGCCTCATAGTCCAGCTCGCTGACCGCGCGGCCCTCGCCGTACTCCGGGTCATCCACATCAACCACCAGCGGCGGGTGTTCAAGCAGTGCCAGAGCGCCTTCGATGACTGCATGGAACTCGCGGTCGGTGATCAGCACCTTGGCCTCGCCATGCTGCAGCATGAAGGCGATGGCCTCGGCATCCAGGCGCACGTTCAGAGTATTGAGCACAGCACCGGTCATGGGTACGCCGAAATGCGCCTCGAGCATGGTCGGGGTGTTGGGCAGCATCACTGCCACGGTGTCGCCGCGGCCAATGCCACGGCCGGCCAGGGCGCTGGCCAGGCGCCGACAGCGTTGGTAGGTTTCTTGCCAGTTGCGGCGGATGGCGCCGTGGATGACGGCCGGGTAGTTGCCGTACACGGCGGCGGTGCGTTCAATGAAGCTCAGCGGGGTGAGGGCGACATGGTTGACGGCAGCGGGCATCAGGCCCTGGGCATAGATCGACATGCGGTAATCCTGTAAGGGAGGCAGACGCAGCCTGTGCACCTGGCCCCCGATGGCTGATTGTTAGCTCTGTTCAGGGTGCAGGGGGCGGGCGGTGGGCCGCCCCCTCTGTCGCAGTTTTACGCGAGTCGCTATGGTATTAGGAATATCGACTATAGCAATATAGTAAAACTACTATAAAAACAGGCCGACTACCGTGGATGACACTGCTTACCCCTTGCTTGCCAAAGACCCACAACCCAGCCTGTTGCTGGCCAGTGATGCAAGCCCGCTGGCACTCAACCCGGCATTGCAGGCCTGGGTCGCCGAAGGGCCCGAGCTGGCTAGCTGGCTGCCGGCCAATTGCGCCGCCCTGGTGCGTGCCTGTCTGCGCCAGCATCGGGCGATCAGCGATGTCGAAGTGCAGGTCGGCGAACGCATCGTGTTGTGGACGTTCATGCCGGACAACCAGGGCCAGCAGGTGCTGGGGCGCTGCCGCGATGCCAGTGAAGAGCGCCATGGCGCACGCGAAGCCAACCGCGCCCGACGCCTGTATCGGCTGATCATCGAAAACACCACCGACCTGATTTCCCGGCACAGCCCCGATGGCCGCTTTCTCGATGCCTCACCGGCAGCCTACCGCCTGCTCGGCCTGTGGCCCGAGCAGCTGCGTGGCATGCCTGTACATACCCTGCTGCATCCGCGCGAGCGGCGTCAGGTACTGCGTCAGGCCTCAGCCGCACTGGACCAGGACGGCTACCACACGATGACCTGCCGGGTACGCCAGGCGACAGGAGGCTACCGTTGGTTCGAAATCGCCAGCCGGGCGATCCGCGAGACCTATACCGGCGCGGTGGTGGAGGTGGTCAGCGTGTCCCGCGACATCACCTTGCGCATCGAAGCGCAGGAAAGCCTGGCGCACAGTGCCCGCCTCGCGACCCTGGGCGAGCTGGCCTCGGGCATCGCCCACGAGATCAATCAGCCACTGGCCGCGGTGGTCAACTATGCCAACGCCAGTCAGCGTTACCTGCAGGGCCTGGAACGTGATCCCCAGGCGCGCGAGCGGGTAGGCCAGGGCCTGCAGCGTATCAGCGAGCAGGCCACCCATGCCGCCGAAGTGATCCGCCGTCTGCGTGCCTTCCTGCGCAAGGGGCCGCGCCGCCTGCAGGCACTGGACGTAGCCGAGCTGGCCGGCGAAGCCATGCGCCTATGTGCCTGGGAAGCCGCGCGGGACCAGGTGCAGGTGGAACTTCGCATGAGTGCTCAGCTGCCCTTGGTGTATGCCGACCGGGTGCTGCTGGAGCAGGTGCTGCTCAACCTGCTGCGCAATGCCATCGATGCCAATCGCGAGCAGCAGGGGGAGCGGCCGTCACGTATCCTGCTCTGCGCGGCGCGCGATGGCGATGGGGTGCTGGTCGAGGTAGCCGACCAGGGCCCGGGCGTGGCACCCGAGCGGCTGGATGAAATCTTCACGCCCTTTACCACCAGCAAGGCCGACGGCCTGGGCTTGGGCTTGAGCATGAGCCGCAGCCTGATCGAAGGCTTCGGTGGCAGCCTGTGGGCGCGGGCGGGTGACAACGGCGGTCTGGTACTGTGCTGCCGGCTGGCGGTCAGCAGGGAATAAGGGGAGGCAGTGTTGCAAGCAAAAGTGTATGTGGTCGATGACGACCAGGGTATGCGCGACTCTACGGTCTGGCTGCTGCAGTCGGTGGGCCTGCAAGCCTTGCCGTTTGCCAGCGGGCAGGCGTTTCTCGACGCCTGCGTCGATGATGGGCCCGCGTGTGTGCTGTTGGATGTGCGCATGCCGGGGCTGGGCGGGCTGGCTGTGCAGCAGGCGATGCGCGAGCGTGGCCTGATGGTGCCGGTGATCTTCGTCAGCGGTCATGCCGATGTGCCGATCGTGGTGCGGGCGTTCAAGGCCGGCGCCTGCGACTTCATCGAAAAACCCTACAACGACCAGCTGCTGCTCGATAGCGTTCAGGCTGCGCTGGAGCACGCCGGGCTGGCGCGACAGGGCGATCAGGCGCTGGCGTTGGTGCAGGCGCGCATCGACGGCCTGACGCCGCGTGAGCGAGACGTCTTCGTACCGCTGGCCCAAGGGTTGAACAACCGCGAGATTGCCGAGCAGTTGGGCATCAGCGTCAAGACCGTGGACCTGTACCGAGGCCGGGTGATGAAGCGGTTGCAGGCGGGCAGCCTCGCAGAGCTGGTGGGAATGGCGATTGCTTGCGGGGCGGTGGAGGCGTTGGGCCTGCGAGCACGTTAGCCGCCCTTACGCAGGCCCTGGCAGGGGCAGCCTTGTGTGTCGCAATGGGCCGCAATGCGCGCCTGCTGGGGGCGGTGTGACAGCCAGAAAACACCCACTATTTCATAGCTAGCTAATGAAAGCTTTGACATTCACTGCCTAGGCAGTAATATTTCTACACACTTAACTGAGCAGCCAACGATGGCCCATTTTTCTCCCGAGAACTTCCAAACCTGCGCCATCGGCATGTTGCTTGGCCGTGCTGCGATTCTCAAAGACCGCATTCTTGACTGGCACCTGGAGTCAGAGGGCGTCACCGCCGCGCAGTTCAAAGTGCTGATCATCGTCACCCAGTACCAGGTGGATACCCCGGCCGAACTGTGCCGTTACCTGGGCCTGGACAGCGGATCGATGACCCGCATGCTCGACCGCCTCGAGCAGAAGGAGCTGATCGTGCGCAACCGCTGCGCCGACGACCGTCGCCAGGTGCGCCTGGCACTCACCGCCGACGGCCAGCGCCTGGCCAACCGCCTGCCGGAAATCGGCGCCGCCGCCATGAACGAGTTGTGCGGCGTGCTGGCACCTGAAGAGCTCAAGACCCTGGAAGGCCTGCTGGCCAAGGTGCTGCTCGGTGCTGGCGACCCGTTGACGATCCGCCGCTTCGGCGACCGTTGAACCCCGTAACGAATTATCCAAGGTATTGTCATGGCCACTCCCACAGACACCCCGACTCCCTCCGTCGCGCCTGAGCCGTCGCGCAAGCGCAAGGCTTGGCTGCTTGGCCTGCTGTTGCTGCTGATCCTTGCCGGGGTCGGCACCTGGGCTTGGTACAGCATTGTCGGGCGTTGGCACGAAAGCACCGACGATGCCTACGTCAACGGCAACGTGGTGGAAATCACCCCGCTGGTCGCTGGCACCGTTACCAGCATCGGGGCCGATGACGGCGACCTGGTCCATGCCGGCCAGGTACTGCTGCAATTCGACCCGGCCGACAGCGAAGTGGCCTTGCAGTCCGCCGAAGCCAAGCTGGCACGCAGCGTGCGGCAGGTGCGCGGGCTGTACAGCAACGTCGACTCGCTGAAGGCACAACTGGAAACGCGCCAAGCCGAACTGCGCAAGGCGCAGCAGGACTTCAACCGGCGCAAGGTGCTGGCTGACAGCGGTGCGATTGCCGCAGAAGAACTGTCCCACGCCCGCGACGACCTGAGTGTTGCCCAGGCCGCAGTCAACAGCGCGCGCCAACAGCTCAGCACCAGCAGCGCGCTGGTCGACGACACCGTAGTGTCGTCGCACCCCGATGTCATGGCTGCTGCTGCCGACCTGCGTCAGGCCTACCTCGACCACGCCCGCACCACGCTGGTCGCGCCGGTCACCGGCTACGTCGCCAAGCGTACCGTCCAGTTGGGCCAGCGCCTGCAACCGGGCACCGCGACCATGGCGGTCATCCCGCTGGATCAGGTGTGGATCGATGCCAACTTCAAGGAAACCCAGCTGCGAGAGATGCGCATCGGCCAGCCGGTGGAAATCACCGCTGATGTGTACGGCAGTGAGGTCAAGTACAGCGGCACGGTCGACAGCCTTGGCGCGGGCACCGGCAGCGCCTTTGCCTTGCTGCCGGCGCAGAACGCCACCGGCAACTGGATCAAGATTGTCCAGCGAGTACCCGTGCGCATCCACCTCAGCCCCGACCAGCTCAAGGACCACCCGCTACGTATCGGCCTGTCCACCGTGGTTGAAGTCGACCTGCATGACCAGAGCGGCCCGACCCTGGCCCAGCAGCCACCGCAGAAGGCCAGCTACACCACCCAGGTGTATGACCACCAGATGATCGAAGCCGACAACCTGATCGCCCGGCTGATTCACGAGAACAGTGCAACCGGCAAGACGGCGCAACGATGAGCAACAACGCCGCTGCCCAGTTCACGCCGCCAAGTCTGCTGCTGACCACCATCGGCCTGTCGCTCGCGACGTTCATGCAGGTGCTGGACACCACCATCGCCAACGTGGCCCTGCCGACCATTTCCGGCAACCTGGGGGTGAGCTACGAGCAAGGCACCTGGGTCATCACCTCGTTCGCGGTGAGCAACGCTATCGCCTTGCCGCTGACCGGCTGGCTGAGCCGGCGCTTTGGTGAAGTGAAACTGTTCATCTGGGCCACGCTGCTGTTCGTGCTGGCTTCGTTCCTGTGCGGTATCGCCCAATCGATGCCCGAGCTGGTCGGCTTTCGTGTCTTGCAGGGCGTGGTCGCCGGGCCGCTTTACCCGATGACCCAGACCCTGCTGATTGCTGTCTATCCCCCGGCAAAACGGGGGATGGCACTGGCGCTGCTGGCGATGGTCACGGTGGTGGCGCCGATTGCCGGGCCGATTCTTGGGGGCTGGATTACCGATAGCTACAGCTGGCCATGGATCTTCTTCATCAATGTGCCCATCGGGCTGTTCGCTGCTGCCGTGGTGCGCCAGCAGATGCGCACGCGCCCGGTGGTCACCAGCCGCCAGCCGATGGATTACATTGGCCTGCTGACCCTGATTATCGGCGTCGGTGCCTTGCAGGTAGTGCTGGACAAGGGCAACGATCTGGACTGGTTCGAATCGTCGTTCATCATTGTCGGCAGCCTGATTTCGGTGGTGTTCCTGGCGGTGTTCGTGATCTGGGAGCTGACCGACCGGCACCCGGTGGTCAACTTGCGTCTGTTCGTGCACCGCAACTTCCGCATTGGCACCATTGTGCTGGTCGGGGGGTATGCCGGGTTCTTCGGTATCAACCTGATCCTGCCGCAGTGGTTGCAGACGCAGATGGGCTATACCGCGACCTGGGCAGGCCTGGCGGTGGCGCCGATCGGTTTGCTGCCGGTGATCATGTCGCCGTTCGTGGGCAAATATGCGCACCGGTTCGACTTGCGGGTGCTGGCTGGGTTGGCGTTCCTGGCGATCGGCACCAGTTGCTACATGCGTGCCGGTTTCACCAGCGAGGTGGACTTCCAGCACGTGGCCTTGGTGCAGTTGTTCATGGGGATTGGCGTGGCGTTGTTCTTCATGCCGACGTTGAGCATCCTGCTGTCTGACCTGCCGCCGCACCAGATTGCCGACGGTTCGGGGCTGGCAACATTCCTGCGAACCTTGGGCGGGAGTTTTGCGGCTTCGTTGACCACCTGGATCTGGATCCGTCGGGCGGACCAGCACCATGCTTACCTGAGTGAGCACATCAGCCAGTTCGACCCGACGACGCGGCATACCCTTGAGCAGTTGGGCGGGGCCAGCCCGCAGAGTTATGCGCAGTTGGAGCAGATACTCAATGGGCAGGCTTACATGATGTCGACGGTGGATTATTTCACCTTGATGAGCTGGGTGTTTGCCGGGTTGATTCTGCTGGTGTGGTTCGCCAAGCCGCCCTTTACCGCCAAGGCGGGCCCGGCATCGGCGGGGCATTGAGCTACAATCAAGGCAAGATCCCGATGCTCTCGCTCTCGCTCTCGCTCTCGCTCTCGCTCTCGCTCTCGCTTCGACTTTTGATTTTGCTTCTAAGCGCGCGATAGCCCAGGCGCCGCGGATTGCGACTTCAGGAGGCCGAGCGTAGGGCTTGCGAAGGGAGGTGACGGGCATGGATGCCCGTCAAGCGCTGGGCCCCAGGATGGGGCCTGCAGCGCGGTCCTCCCGGGAGCAAGCCCGGAGCGAGGGAACCCCGGAGCGTAGCGCAGGGGCCGGATGATAGGAGCCA
>NZ_JAOCDI010000027.1:0-84751 GCF_029840855.1 Pseudomonas sp. GD03862 | reverse complement strand
GTGCGCTGCCTGACGCGTTGGCAGCTTTCGGAAATCCCCAACGGCCGCAAGTGCGGGCAGTGGATCATCGGCATCGGTATTGGCCTGCACTTCACCCCCGCGGTGATCGAGCAGGTGGCCAGCCATTTCGCGCTGATTTTCTTCGGTGCGTTGTTCACCACCCTGTCCAGCGTGATCAGCGTATGGCTGCTGCGGCGAACCGGCGAAGACCGCGCCACCGCGTTCTTTGCCAGCATGCCGGGCGGTTCGGGAGAGATGGTCAACCTTGGGGCGCGCAATGGCGCGGTGCTCAGCCAGGTGGCGGCAGCGCAGAGCTTGCGTGTGCTGGCAGTGGTGCTTTGCGTGCCGGCGCTGTTCAAGTTTCTGCTGGGTGACGGGGTGCCACTGAACCACACCGGTAGCGTGAGCTGGGGCTGGCTGGCATTGATTGCGCCCTTGGGTGTTGCCGTTGCCTTGCTCTGGCAGCGCTTGCGCCAGCCCAACCCTTGGCTGTTCGGGCCATTGCTGGTAGCGGCTACGGTCAGCCTGGCCGGCAACCTGCAGATCGCCCTGCCCAACGGCGCCAGCCAGATCGGCCAGTGGCTCATCGGCAGCGGCCTGGCCTGTCACTTCAACCGCGCGTTCTTCCGCCGCGCACCGTCGTTCCTGGGGCGCACCTTGATGGCCACGGCGTTGTGCATGGCGATTGCCGCCAGTGCCGCGTGGCTGCTGAGCATGATGACTGCACTGGACTTGCGTTCGCTGACACTGGGGATGATGCCTGGCGGGATCGCCGAAATGAGCCTCACGGCCGAAACGCTGCAATTGTCAGTGCCGCTGGTGACGGCGATGCAGGTGATGCGCCTGATCCTGGTGTTGTTTCTTGCAGAACCGCTCTTCCGGTTGTGGGACAACAGGCATTCGAGCTGCAAGTACCCTGAAGATAGATAGTTACCACTTGCCCAATGCCCGGGTGAATAGAGTCGGATTGCTGCCCTGATCGCCAGCAAACCCACACTTCCCGGCATTCAAGAGGTAATGATGAAAGTTCGTCTTTCTTGCAACTATCGCTCGGCTATTGCCTGGGCATGCCTTGCCATAAGCGCAGGCAGCCTTGCCGCAGAGTCACCTGCCCCCGTCCAGATCAACGTCGTGGCTATCAATGATCTTCACGGCTACCTGGAACCCAACCCCCAAGACTACGCTGGCGCGCAAGGCGCTACCCGCCTGACCTACGGCGGCATCGCCACACTCGGCGCCATGCTCGATGAACTGCGAACGCAGGACCCCGATCTGCTGTTCATCGGGGCTGGCGACTTGATAGGGGGCAGCCCCGCCATTTCTGCGCTGTGGGCTGACGAACCTGTGCTTGAGGCCTTGAACGCGATGGGCATGATCGTCAGCGCATCCGGGAACCACGAACTGGATGCAGGCAAGGCCGAGTTTCTTCGTCAGATCCACGGAGGATGCGAGTCAACGCGCCCTGAAAAGGCTTGCAAGTTTCGCGGCAACTACCCAGGAAGTGGCTTCCCTTACATAGCGTCCAACCTGATCGATACCACTACGGGCAAGCGCTTGCTACCGGCTTATCACATTGAGCAGGTAAAAGGGGTGAAGATAGCGTTCGTCGGTGCAGTGCCGCGCAACATGGAAAAAGTGGTCTCGGCCAGCGCATTCGCAGGGCTCAAAGCCACGGATGAAGCGCAAGCCATCAATGACGTGATTCCGGAGCTCAAGGCCAAGGGTGTGAATGCAATCATTGCGGTCATGCACCAGGGAGGGGATACCGCCGAGCCGTTCGACACGCAGGATTGCAGCCAGCTAAGTGGCACGATCGTCGACGTGGCGAAGCGGCTGGATCCTGCGGTAGATGCCGTCATCAGCGGCCACTCGCATGCCAGCTATCAATGCAAGGTGGGTGACTTGAGCATCACTCAGGCTGGCAAGTACGGCCACTTCCTGACTCAGTTGGAGTTGCAGGTAACGCCAGGCACCCATCACGTCACGAACATCACCGCCCGCAATATTCCTGCTGCCCCACAGAACTACCTGCCGAATGCCCAGTTGGCCAGTTTGCTGGAGGAAGTGCGTCAGCGGTCCGGGGAAAAATTGCTCGAACCCATAGGACGCATCTCGACGGCAGAACTTGACCGTAAAGAAAATGCGGCCGGTGAAACAACCTTGGGGAACCTGGTCACGGATGCCCAATTGGCCATGACCCAGGCGTTCAATACCCAGGTTGCCTTTCTCAACCTGGGTGGGCTGCGCAGTGATCTTATCCAGCCTGCCGATAGCGACCTGACCTACGAACAATTATTCGCCGTACAACCGTTCAATAACCCACTGGTGGTTCAGGAACTGACAGGCAAGCAGATTACCGAACTGCTCAACCTTCAATGGAACAGGGGCAGTTTCAATCCGCTGCAAGTATCGAAGGGTTTTCATTATGAGTGGGATGGTTCACGGCCTGTCGGCAGCCGTGTCGTCGAGGGGAGTGTGCGTCTTCACGGCAAACCCGTTGAGCCGTTGACCCATTATCGCGTCGTCAGCAACCTCTTCCTGGCCGATGGTGGCGGTGGCTTGGCCACTTTCAAAGAAGGAAGGCGACGCCAGGACACCGGCATCACCGACCTTGAAGCCTTGGTGGAGTACGTGCGCCAGAACCATGAGCGGGGGATTGCCATTGGCCAGCGCAGCGAGCCGCGCATCAGCATGACGCCCTGAGCGATTGCGTACCCCACCGCGGTTTCTCACAGCGGGGGCAGTGCCCAGTCGATGGGCCCGAGCCCCCGCTGCTCGAGGAAGCTGTTGGCACGGCTGAAATGCCCGCAACCGATGAACCCGCGATACGCCGACAGCGGCGAAGGATGGACCGACTTCAAAACCAGATGCTTGGTACCGTCGATCAGCTTCTGCTTGCTCTGTGCATGCGCCCCCCATAGCAGGAAGACCACATTCGGGCATTGCTCACTGACCACCTGGATAATCCGGTCGGTAAACAATTCCCAGCCTTTCTTGGCATGCGACGCGGCATTGGCGCGCTCGACGGTCATGGTCGTGTTGAGCAACAGAACGCCTTGTTCCGCCCAGCTCTGGAGGTAGCCGTGGCTGGGGATCGGGATGTTCAGGTCGCGCTGCAGCTCCTTGTAGATATTGACCAACGACGGTGGCGTGGCCACGCCCGGTTGCACCGAGAAGCACAAGCCATGTGCCTGGCCCGGCCCGTGGTACGGGTCCTGACCGAGGATGACCACCTTCACCTGGTCCAGCGGTGTCGAATTGAGCGCATTGAAGATCAGCGGCCCTGGCGGGTAGATCTCCTTGCCGGCAGCGTACTCGCCACGCAGGAACTCGCGCAGCTGGTGCATGTAAGGCTGGTCGAATTCACCGCGCAATGCGGCCTTCCAGCTGGGTTCGAGTTTGATGCGATCGTCGTCAGTCATGGGGCCTTCCATAAACAATGGCGCGACACTAGGTAAGCCCTTCGCGCTTGTCAAACGATCCGACCGACGACCGGCATGATCGGCCAGGCAAGCCATACTTGAGCGATGACTTGCGAGAGGTAGTCCATGACCATTCACTGCGAGGTACTCACCGGCGTCGATGGCGCCCGCATCGGCATCGCCACCCTGGATGCGCCCAAGGCGCTCAATGCCCTGAACCTGCCGATGATCGAGGTGCTGGGCGAACAACTGCATGCCTGGGCCCGCGACCCGGGTATCGTCTGTGTGCTGCTGCGCGGCAACGGGGCAAAAGCCTTTTGCGCAGGCGGCGATGTCCGTGCGCTGGCGCAAGCCTGCCGGGACCACCCCGGCAGTGTCCCACCGCTGGCGGCCTCCTTCTTCGCCGCCGAATACCGCCTGGACTTTGCCCTGCACACCTACCCCAAACCGTTGCTGTGCTGGGGCCATGGGCATGTGCTGGGTGGTGGCATGGGGCTGCTGCAAGGCGCCAATGTACGTATCGTCACACCCAGCAGCCGGCTGGCCATGCCGGAAATCAGCATCGGCCTGTACCCTGACGTAGGCGCCAGTTGGTTCCTGGCCCGACTGCCGGGCAAGCTGGGTTTGTTCTTCGGCCTGACAGGTGCGCCGATCAACGCCCGCGATGCCCTTGACCTGGGCCTGGCTGACCGTTTTCTGGGCGAGCACCAGCAAGAGGCCTTGATCGAGGAGTTGGTGCAACTCAACTGGCAGGAGCAGACCGCCATACAACTGAACAGCCTGCTCAAGGCCGAGCAGCATCGTGCCTGCGCCGAGCTGCCTGATGCCCAGTGGCTGCCACGACGGCATGAGATCGATCAGTTACTCGACGTGGCGGATGCGGCTTCAGCCTGGCGCGCGCTGGAAAGGCTCAAGCAGCATGACGACCCATTGCTGGCAGATGCCGGCCACCGTCTGCATGAGGGTTGCCCGCTGACGGCGCATCTGGTCTGGGAGCAAATCCGCCGGGCGCGGTACCTGTCGTTGGCGCAGGTGTTCCAGATGGAATACAGCATGAGCCTGAACTGTTGCCGCCACCCTGAATTCAGTGAAGGCGTGCGCGCTCGCCTGCTGGACAAAGACAACCAGCCGCGCTGGCACTGGCCTGATGTGGCGCAAGTGCCGGCGGCGGTAGTCGAGGCGCATTTTGCCAAGGCGTGGGAAGGACGGCACCCATTGGCGGATGTGGGTTAGCCTGCTGATGCGGGGGCTGCTTTTCAGCCCCCGCCTCCGCTCAGCTAGCGCTGCCAGTTCCCTCCTCGCTCCTGCCCGCGCCGCCCGTCCCAACGCCCGCGGTCGTCAACCTGCCGATTGGAGTGCCGGTCGCCCTGCCGGTAACGCTGGCTGTCATTGCGATAGTCATGGCGATCCCGGTCCTGCCGGTAGTCTTGCCGCTGGCGATTGCCGTAGTCATGGCGCGGGTTGCCATGCCACTGGTTCATCCTCGGCTGCGGATAGGGCCGGTAATGGGGCACAGGGGCCGACCGATTGTAGTAACGGGGAGCAGGCTGATAGTAGTAGCGCGGCGCAGGCGCCACATAGTAACGGTCATAGCGGTAATACCCCGGCGCCACATAGCGGTCGGTGGAGTAATAGTCCGAACGGTAATAGCCCCCGCGCTCATGGTACGGGGCGCAGGCCGAAGTCATCAGCCCCAGCAGGGCGATCAACAGGATTCGATAGGACATGGCGGCCTCCTGGACCGCTGGAGTGCCCGAACAGCGGCGCTGGCGAGCGTCGATACAAGATGTGTAAATCGACACTGAGTAAGACAGTGGCGGGCAGGTGCAGTGCCGTTTCTGCAATAACTTGATACAGCTGCAATAACCCTGAAAAACTTGCAGTCATTTGCCGGCCATCTCACTAGAATAAGCGGCTCGGCACACATCACGGGAAGATCATGCCCTTACGTTCCGCTCTGTTCTCGCAACGCTCGCTGATCGTTACCCTGCTCGTGTTACTGGCCTGTGGCTTCCTGGCCACCTCGCTGCTCAGCTACTTCTCCTCGCGCAGCGCCATCCGCGACGGCATCATCAATACCGAATTGCCGCTGACCTCCGACACTGTCTACTCGGAAATCCAGAAAGACCTGATCCGCCCGGTGCTGATCGCCTCGATGATGGCCCAGGACACCTTCCTGCGCGACTGGGTACTGTCCGGCGAGCAGGATACCCAACGCATGACCCGCTACCTGAGCGAGGTCCTGGGCAAGCAGGACATCTTCACGTCCTTTTTCGTGTCCGATCGCACGCTGACCTACTACCAGGCCAAAGGCGTGCTCAAGCACGTCCAACCGGGCACCTGGCGTGATGCCTGGTATTTCCGTCTGCGTGAACTCAAGGCCCCTTATGAGATCAACGTCGACCTGGACATGGCCAACCAGGACAGCCTGACCGTGTTCATCAACTACCAGGTGCACGACTACCAGCAGCGCTTCATCGGCGCGGCAGGCGTAGGGCTGAGCGTATCGTCGGTGGTCAAGCTGATCGATCAGTACCAACGCCGCTACCAGCGCGCGGTGCTCTTCACGGATGCCAAGGGCAAGGTGCTGATGACCGGCTCCGAGGGTGGCCCGCATGGCTTGCAAGTCGGCCAGTCACTTAAGGACAACCCTGAGCTGAAGGCCATGCTGGCCGAGCAGTTGGTGCCGGGCGAAGGCAGCCACGAGTACCATGACAGCGAAAACCACAGCCACTTTCTCAACATTCGCCACCTGCCCGAACTGGACTGGTACCTGTTGGTGGACAAACGCGAAACCGGCGTCCTCGACCGCATTCGCCACGCGCTGTACCTGAACCTGGCGATCTGTACGATGATCACCCTGGTGGTGCTGGCACTGGTGCATGCCATGGTCCGCCGCCACCAGGCCAGCACCGAAGCCTTGGCCACGCTCGACAGCCTCACCGGCTTGTACAACCGGCGCAGCTTCGACCTCCTCGCCGCCCAGGCGCTGCGAGAAGCCAGGCGCGACAGTAGCCCACTGGTGGCCTTGCTGATCGATCTGGACCACTTCAAGGCGCTGAACGACAACCACGGCCACCTGGCAGGTGACGAAGTGCTACGCCAATTCGCCAATGTGCTGCAAGGAAGCCTGCGTCAGTCAGATATACTGTGCCGTTGGGGCGGTGAGGAATTCATCGTGCTGCTGCGCGAAGCTGAAGGCCGCCAGGCCATCGAGGTGGCGGAAAAGATCCGCCGACGCACCGAGCAGCTGACCTTCAGTTACGACAACCAGCCGCTGCGGCTGACCACCAGCATCGGCCTGAGCAGCCTGCAACCGGGGGATACCCTGCACGCCCTGCTGACCCGCGCCGACCGCGCGCTTTATCGTGCCAAGCAGGCTGGCCGCAACCGTGTCTGCAGTGAAACCCGCCATGAATGACAAGCAACACTGCCCCGCTTGCGGTGCCCTCAACCAGTGCAGCCTGGCCGACCCACGCCGTGCCACCCAAGCGTGTTGGTGCTATAGCGTGACCATCGACCCGGCCGTGCTCCAGGCCTTGCCCGACGAGCTGCGCAACAAGGCCTGTCTGTGCCCGCGCTGCGCCGCCGTTGAAGAACAGCTCCGTCCATCCGCTGCCCACTGATCGTTGCCATGCGCCTTGACCGTTTCCTCGCCAACCTGCCCAGCTACAACCGCCAACACGTTCGCCTGATGCTGGCGCAACGCCGCGTGCGAGTGGATGGCCAGGTAGTCAGCGACCCGCTGACCGACGTGCGTGAATTCAGCCGCGTAGAGCTGGACGAACAACTGCTGCAGGCCGGCCGCCCGGCCCGCTACCTGATGCTGTACAAGCCCACCGGCTGCGTAAGCGCCACTCACGACCCGCAACACCGTACCGTTCTCGACCTGCTGCCAGCGGCGTTGCGAGATGACCTGCACATAGCCGGGCGCCTGGATTTCAACACGACCGGCCTGATGATCCTGACCAACGATGGCCAGTGGTCACGGCGCCTGACCCAGCCTGCCACCAAGCTGCCCAAGCATTATCTGGTGGACACCGAGGACGAGATTGGCGAGCACTATGTGGCCAAGTTTCGCGAGGGTTTCTATTTTGCCTTCGAAGACCTCACCACCCAACCTGCCCAGCTGGACATCCTCGGCCCCCACCGAGCCCGGCTGGCGATCGTCGAGGGGCGATACCACCAGGTCAAGCGCATGTTCGGGCATTTCAACAACAAGGTGGTGGGGCTGCATCGGGAGAGCATGGGGGCGATCCGGCTGGATCCGGGGTTGGCGCCGGGGGAGTATCGTGAACTGACGGCCAATGAGATAGCCACTGTCTAGGCCGTGACAGACAGCCCGTGTCGTCATACGACCGCTCAGCGACAAAAGTCACATTACTTACCGAACGGCACTTGCGCGATCCCCAACCCACTGCTTGAATCCAAATCGTCAGTCTGCATGTGACTACCAAGTCACACCTGCAGCCGATGACACTTTTTGCCGGCCACCCAAAGCCTAGATGCCTTGGGGCACGGCAAATTGCCCGCCAAAAACAATACCGTCGACGCAAGTGCCAAGGATCGACACAGGGCCCCCGGATTATCTTCAGGCAAATGCCTACCTGTCATAAAGAACGTGCACCCTAGGTGACGCGAATACCCTTTTTGCGCCAGGAGTCGATGACATGAGGCCAGAAATCGCTGTACTTGATATCCAAGGTCAGTATCGGGTTTACACGGAGTTCTATCGCGCGGATGCGGCCGAAAACACGATCATCCTGATCAACGGCTCGCTGGCCACCACGGCCTCGTTCGCCCAGACGGTACGTAACCTGCACCCACAGTTCAACGTGGTTCTGTTCGACCAGCCGTATTCAGGCAAGTCCAAGCCGCACAACCGCCAGGAACGGCTGATCAGCAAGGAGACCGAGGCGCATATCCTCCTTGAGCTGATTGAGCACTTCCAGGCAGACCACGTGATGTCTTTTTCGTGGGGTGGCGCAAGCACGCTGCTGGCGCTGGCGCACCAGCCGCGGTACGTGAAGAAGGCAGTGGTGAGTTCGTTCTCGCCAGTGATCAACGAGCCGATGCGCGACTATCTGGACCGTGGCTGCCAGTACCTGGCCGCCTGCGACCGTTATCAGGTCGGCAACCTGGTCAATGACACCATCGGCAAACACTTGCCGTCGCTGTTCAAACGCTTCAACTACCGCCATGTGAGCAGCCTGGACAGCCACGAGTACGCACAGATGCACTTCCACATCAACCAGGTGCTGGAGCACGACCTGGAACGTGCGCTGCAAGGCGCGCGCAATATCAACATCCCGGTGCTGTTCATCAACGGCGAGCGCGACGAGTACACCACAGTCGAGGATGCGCGGCAGTTCAGCAAGCATGTGGGCAGAAGCCAGTTCAGCGTCATCCGCGATGCGGGCCACTTCCTGGACATGGAGAACAAGACCGCCTGCGAGAACACCCGCAATGTCATGCTGGGCTTCCTCAAGCCAACCGTGCGTGAACCCCGCCAACGTTACCAACCCGTGCAGCAGGGGCAGCATGCATTTGCCATCTGAGCGGCTCGGCGCCCTGTAGCCAACACCCGCAGGCCACGGGGCGCCGACAAGCTTTTTTATAACTTGGGCTTCTAATTCGCTGAAGGTTCTGGTAAAAAGTCGAGCTCAGATGCGGGTATAGTTTAGTGGCAAAACGAAAGCTTCCCAAGCTTTAGTTGAGGGTTCGATTCCCTCTACCCGCTCCACATCGCAGTCCCGCATGGCGTTCCAGCAACGTCATCGCAGTCAAAAGGAGCCTTGGCTCCTTTTTTCGTTTTTCATCCTGCCTTGACCTGGCCCATGGCCATTTACCCACCGATCCGCTTCAATGCGCATCGGGCCTTTGCGTGCGCAAGCGAAACGGCTTGTGGCGGATATGCTCACTGGATTCGTGAAACCATTCGAAAGGACAACGCATGTTTCTCTCCCGCTGGCTACCGGGCCTTGCCAACCTGCTGCACTACCGCCGTGAATGGTTCCACGCCGATCTGCAAGCGGGCCTGTCGGTAGCCGCGATCCAGATTCCCATTGCCATTGCCTATGCGCAGATCGTCGGGCTGCCGCCGCAATATGGCCTGTACGCCTGTGTGCTACCGATGATGGTCTACGCGCTGATCGGTAGCTCGCGCCAGCTGATGGTCGGCCCCGACGCCGCCACCTGCGCGATGATCGCCGGTGCCGTGGCACCGCTGGCCATGGGCGACCCGCAACGCATCGTCGAACTGTCGGTGATCGTCACCGTGCTGGTCGGCGTGATGCTGATTGCCGCGGGCCTGGCGCGGGCCGGATTCATCGCCAGCTTCTTCTCGCGGCCGATCCTGATCGGCTACCTCAACGGTATCGGCCTGAGCCTGATCGCCGGGCAGCTGTCCAAGGTGGTGGGCTTCAAGATCGAGGGCGACGGTTTCATCCTCAGCCTGATCAACTTCTTCCAGCGTCTGGGGGAAATTCACTGGGTCACATTGATCATCGGCCTGGCCGCCCTGGGCCTGCTCATCTGGCTGCCACGGCGCTACCCGCGCCTGCCCGCAGCCCTCACGGTAGTGGCGTTGTTCATGCTGCTGGTTGGTCTGTTCGGCCTTGACCGCTTCGGCGTCGCCGTCCTTGGGCCGGTACCTGCAGGCATCCCGCAACTGGCCTGGCCACACAGCAACCTGGCGGAAATGAAGAGCCTGCTGCGCGACGCCCTGGGTATCGCCACCGTCAGCTTCTGTAGCGCCATGCTTACCGCACGCAGCTTTGCCGCCCGGCATGGCTATGCGATCAACGCCAACCACGAATTCGTCGCCCTGGGCGTGAGCAACCTGGCGGCCGGGGTTTCCCAGGGCTTTGCCATCAGCGGTGCCGACTCGCGCACTGCAGTCAACGACATGGTCGGTGGCAAAAGCCAGCTGGTGGGCATCATCGCGGCACTGGTGATCGCCCTGATCCTGCTGTTCTTCACCGCGCCCATGGCCTGGATCCCCCAGGCTGCGCTGGGCGCCGTGCTGCTGATGGCAGGCTGGGGGTTGATCGACATCAAGTCGCTGGGGCATATCCGGCGTCTAAGCCGCTTCGAGTTCTGGCTGTGCCTGGTGACCACGGCGGGCGTACTGAGCTTGGGCGTGCTGCCCGGTATCGTGTTTGCCGTGACCCTGGCGATCCTGCGCCTGCTTTACAGCATCTACCAGCCCACCGATGCCGTACTGGGCTGGCTGCCGGGCACCGAAGGCCAGGTGGACATCCGCAAATTCAAGGACGCCCGCACCGTGCCTGGCCTGGTGGTGTACCGCTTCGACGACGCCATCCTGTTCTTCAATGCCGACTACTTCAAGATGCGCCTGCTTGAAGCCGTGCAAAGCCAGGACCAGCCTAAAGCCGTGCTGTTCGATGCCGAAGCGGTAACCAGCATCGATGTCAGCGGCATCGCCGCCCTGCGCGAAGTGCGCGACACCCTGGCGGCCCAAGGCATCTTCTTCGCCATCGCCCGCGCCCGTGGCACTTTCCTGCGCATGTTGGTGCGCTCGGGGATGGCGCGGGACATGGAAGAAAAACTGCTATTCGGCTCGGTACGCGCAGGGATTCGTGCGTACCGCGTGTGGCGCAACCGAAACCACAGTGTGCAAGTGACCGAACAGGGTTGAGCGGCTTTCATCCTGTTCAACCTGCTGCGCCTGTGCTGGCCCTTTCGCGGGTAAACCCGCTCCTACATGGACTTGTAGGGGCGGGTTTACCCGCGAAAGGGCCAGCACAGACAACACAAAACCATCGCCCTGACACCAACCCTCGCACACCTCGCATGACATGCTAAAGTCGCCCCGTTCCCCGCACCACCCAACGGACCCAGCATGCCCGCTCTCGATGCCACCCTCACCCCCTGGCCAGAACTCGCCGCCCGCCACCCCTGCGACGCCCTGCTGCTGGGCAACGGCGCCAGCCGCGCAGTATGGAAGCCGTTCGGCTACTTCTCGTTGTTCGAGCAAGCGCAACGCGCAGGCCGCAAGAAAGGCCTGGCGGTCAGCGACCAGGCACTGTTCAAGTCCTTGGCCACGGAACTGTTCGAGCCGGTGCTCAGCGCCCTCAACACCACCGTGCGGACCAATGCCGCCCTGGCCATCAACTCCACCGCACCGCTGAACCGCTACTACTCGATCAAGGAAGCGTTGATTCACGCCGTGCGCACGGTGCATCTGCCCTGGCCGCTGATGCCGCCGGCCACACTGGCAACCCTCAATCAGGCCCTGCGTGGCTATCGAAGCGTCTACACCAGCAACTACGACCTGCTACTGCCATGGGCCGTACAGCACGCCCCGAATGGCTTCGCCGAACTGTTCGACGAACAAGGCTATTTCGACGTGCGACGCACCGGCAGCGAAGGCACTCGGGTGCTGCACCTGCATGGCGGCCTGCACCTGCTCAAGCTGCCCGACGGCACCACCCGCCAGCGCAGCGCTGAAAGTGCCGAACTGCTCGATGGGTTTGCCGTGAACATCCCGGGTGAAGTACCGCTTTTCGTCAACGAAGACCGCAGCGACGAAAAACTGCGCGCTATCCGCAACTCGGACTACCTGAACTGGTGCCTGGGGCAGCTGGCGCAGGAAAACCACGGGATATGCCTGTTCGGACAGCATCTGGACAGCAGTGACCGGCACCTGCTCGACGCTGTGCGCCAAGCCCGTCCGCAACAGCTATCCATTGCCATTCGGCCGCTGGGCGAGGCTTCGGTGATCAATCAGAAGCAGCATTTTGCAGATCGTTTCGGGGATTTGCCGGGGACGGCGGTGCATTTCTTCGATGCCAGCACCCACCCGTTGGGGCAGGCAGCATTGGCTATCGAAGTGCCCTCTGCTCGGCGCTGACAGCGTCCCCGGAGGCGTGCCGGTGGGTGGCGTCAGAGCAACCCATCCGCGCGCAACAACGATTCCAGGCAATGCTCCTGCACCCCATAGAACGCCTTGAGCTGGGCAATCTTCTCCAGCAACGCCCCGTTATCTCCCGCCTGCCGCCGCTTCACCGCAAGAATCATCTTGTTCTTGTTGGTGTGCTCCAGCGAGATGAACTCGAACACCTTGGTTTCATAGCCACAGGCTTCCAGGTACAGCGCACGCAGGCTGTCGGTCAGCATTTCGGCCTGCTGGCCCAGGTGCAGGCCGTACTGCAGCATGGGTTGCAGCAACCCCGGGCTGTGCAATTGCGGGCGGATCTGCTTGTGGCAGCACGGCGAGCACATGATGATCGCGGCGTTGCAGCGGATGCCGGTGTGGATGGCGTAGTCGGTAGCGATGTCACAGGCATGCAAGGCGATCATCACCTCGATGGCCTCAGGCACCACGCTGCGCACATCACCACACTGGAACTCCAGGCCTGGGTGGTCGAGGCGTGCGGCCGCGGCGTTGCACAGGTCGACCATGTCCTGGCGCAGCTCCACGCCGGTGACCTGTGCGTCGCGGCCCAAACTGTTGCGCAGGTAGTCATGCATGGCAAAAGTCAGGTAGCCCTTGCCCGAACCGAAGTCGGCCACCCGCAGCGCCTGTTCCGTCGACACCGGTGCATTGGCCAGGGCGTGATCGAAAACCTCGATGAACTTGTTGATCTGCTTCCACTTGCGCGACATGGACGGGATCAGTGCGCCTTGTGCGTCGGTCACACCGAGGTCGCGCAGAAACGGCCGCGACAGCTCCAGATAACGCTTCTTCTCGCGGTCATGCCCGCTGCCCGCATCGGCCACGCGCGGTGCCTGGGCACCGTGGCGCTGGAGCATCGGTTTGCCCTTCTTGCTGAAGGTCAGCTGCACTTCGCCGTCAGCATCGAACAGATGGGCATTGCGGAAGCTGTCCGGCAGCAGTTCGGCAACCAGTACCTGGGCCTGATCCAGCGGCAGGTTGCGGGTGATGTCGCGGGTCTGATGGCGGTAGACCAGCGACAGGCACGGCTGGCCCTTGACCTGCAGCGGCTTGGCAATGATCCGTTGCAAGGTCTGGTCGGCACCGACATGGCGCGCCAGCACCAGCTTGACCAGGGTTTCGCCGTGCAGGGCGGCGTTCAGCAGGTCGAGAAACTGAGCGCGCGCATCCGGCGCGCAAGAGGCAGAAGTACTGGCGGACATGAAAAAAAGGGGCCTTGGGAAGCGGAACACCTATTCTAACGTGCCCCAAGCACCCTGTGGGAGCGGGCTTGCCCGCGAACACCGGCAAAGCCGGTGCCAGACACCCTGTCGCCTGTTTCCAAGGCAAGCCTGTGCCCACAGATAATCCAGCAAGGCTGGGCGCGCCTTCAGTCGAGAATCACCAAGCGGTTGGGCAATTCGTTGCGTGCATGGGTTGGCGGCACGTGCTGGCTAAGCAGCTCGCCACACGCTTCGATGCACTCGACAAAGCCCTGCAAGGTACGGCCCTGGCGCACCTGCTCGGCCAAGCGGGCACCGATGGCCGCGCGGGCTTCGGCATCCAGGCAGTGTTCGATACCCCGATCGACCAGGATCTCCACATGCCGCTCCGCCTCGCTGACGAAAATCAGCACGCCCGTGGCGCCTGCTGTGCGCTGCAGGTTCTGCTCGCGAAACTGCTGCTGGGCCAGGCGCGAGGCTCGCCAGCGGCGCCAGGCACGGGGGATCAGCCAGTCGGCCAGGCGTGGGTTGCGCAGCAGCAGGCACAAAACGACGAACAGCAGCACGTTGCCCATCAGCACGCCACGCACGCTGGGCCAAGCCGCCAGCCAGTGCAACAGACCGGGCACGGTCAGTGCCAGCACGGCGGCCCACAACAACGGCCAATACGCATAATCGTCGGCACGACGGGCAAGCACCGTCACCAGTTCGGCATCGGTACGCCGTTCGGCACGGGCAATGGCTTCGGCAATCTGCCGCTGATGGTATTCGTCGAAGGGGGTCATGCCGTCGGTCTCTTGAGCGTTCTTATAGTTGTTATCCCGGCATTCGGGGCTTCATCCGCAGGCGACATATTCAGGCATAATCCGCCGCTGGAAGAATTGCCTGCAAATCGTACAACAATAGCCGCCTGAAAACTTCGGTCGCGCACGTATCACCGTGGATACGGCAGAGGCCCCAAAACGGAATTGATGATGAAACTGTCTTTGCTGGGCCTGGCCATGGGCCTTGCCAGTCAGGCGGCCCTCGCCGCCCCCACCGCCCCGCCCCTGCAGGACAAGCAGGCCTTTATCGAGCATCTGATCAGCCAGATGACCGAAGCCGAAAAAATCGGCCAGTTGCGCCTGATCAGCATCGGCCCGGAAATGCCCCGCGACAAGATCCGCGAGGAAATCGCCGCCGGCCGTATCGGTGGCACCTTCAACTCACGCACTGCCCCCGAAAACCGGCCGATGCAGGACGCGGCCATGCGCAGCCGCCTGAAGATCCCGATGTTCTTCGCCTACGACACCGTCCACGGCGAGCGCACCATCTTCCCGATCGGCCTGGGCATGGCCGCGACCTGGGACATGGAGGCCGTCGCCAAGGTCGGCCGCACCGCCGCGATCGAAGCCTCGGCCGACGCCCTGGACATGACGTTCGCGCCAATGGTGGATATCGCCCGTGACCCGCGCTGGGGCCGCACAAGCGAAGGTTTCGGCGAAGACACCTACCTGACTTCGAGAATCGGCCAGGTAATGGTGCGCTCGTTCCAGGGCAGCAGCCCGGCCAACCCCGACAGCATCATGGCCATCGTCAAGCATTTCGCCTTGTATGGCGCCGTGGAAGGCGGGCGCGACTACAACACGGTCGATATGAGCCTGCCGAAAATGTACAACGACTACCTGCCACCCTATCGCGCCGCGCTCGATGCAGGTGCCGGTGGCGTGATGGTGGCGCTGAACTCGATCAACGGCGTACCGGCCACCTCCAACACCTGGCTGATGAACGACCTGCTGCGCAAGGAGTGGGGCTTCAAGGGCGTGACCATCAGCGACCACGGTGCCATCCAGGAGCTGATTCGCCACGGCGTCGCCCGTGACGGCCGTGAAGCCGCCAAGCTGGCGATCAAGGCCGGCATCGACATGAGCATGAACGATACCCTGTACGGCGAAGAGCTGCCGGGCCTGCTGAAGTCCGGCGAGGTGACCCAGCGCGAGCTGGACCAGGCGGTGCGTGAAGTGCTGGGTGCCAAGTACGACATGGGCCTGTTCAAGGACCCGTACGTGCGCATCGGCAAGGCCGAAACCGATCTGAAGGACTACTACGGCAACGACCGCCTGCACCGCGAAGCTGCGCGTGACGTGGCACGCCGCAGCCTGGTGCTGCTGGAAAACCGCAACCAGACCCTGCCACTGAAAAAAGCCGGCACCATTGCCTTGGTCGGCCCGCTGGCCGATGCCCCGATCGACATGATGGGCAGCTGGGCCGCCGACGGTAAGCCCGTTCACTCGGTGACCGTGCGCGAAGGCTTGCGCCGCGCCGTGGAAGGCAAGGCCAAGCTGGTCTACGCCAAAGGCTCCAACGTCACGGGCGACAAGGCGATCTTCGATTACCTGAACTTCCTCAACTTCGATGCCCCGGAAATCGTCGACGACCCACGCCCGCCTGCCGTGCTGATCGATGAAGCAGTCAAGGCGGCGAAGCAATCCGACGTCGTGGTTGCAGTGGTCGGCGAGTCCCGCGGCATGTCCCACGAGTCGTCGAGCCGCACCACCCTGGAGATCCCGGCCAGCCAGCGCGAGCTGATCAAGGCGCTCAAGGCCACCGGCAAACCGCTGGTGCTGGTGCTGATGAACGGCCGGCCGCTGTCGATAAGCTGGGAGCGCGAGCAGGCCGATGCCATCCTGGAAACCTGGTTCGCCGGCACCGAAGGCGGCAATGCCATCGCCGACGTGCTGTTTGGCGACTACAACCCCTCCGGCAAGCTGGCCATTACCTTCCCACGGTCGGTGGGGCAGATCCCGATGTACTACAACCACACCCGCATCGGCCGGCCGTTCACGCCGGGCAAGCCGGGCAACTACACCTCGCAATACTTCGAAGAACCCAACGGGCCGCTTTATCCGTTCGGCTATGGCTTGAGCTACAGCAGCTTCGAGCTGTCAGGCCTGAACCTGTCGAGCAAGGATCTAAAGCGCGGCGATACGCTGGATGCCAAGGTAACAGTCAAGAACACCGGCAAGGTTGCAGGCGAGACGGTGGTGCAGCTGTACCTGCAGGATGTGTCGGCGTCGATGAGCCGCCCAGTGAAAGAGCTGAAAAACTTCCAGAAGCTGATGCTTGAACCGGGTGAAACCCGCACGTTGACCTTCCGCATCAGCGAGGACGACCTGAAGTTCTACAATGGCCAGTTGCAGCGGGTTGCCGAACCAGGGGAGTTCAATGTCCAGGTAGGGCTGGATTCCCAGGCGGTGCAGCAGCAGAGCTTTGAATTGCTTTGACTGAAAAAGGCCGCCTGTTCCGGCCTTTTCGCGGGTAAAACCGCGCCTACAGGTGCTGCAGAGTCCCGGTAGGCGCGGGTTTACCCGCGAAGAGGCAGGCCCCGATCTCCCACCACCGGATCCGCCCCCGATGCCCTTTTCCTTTCGCGCCCTGCGTCTGGGGCTGATCACCCTGCTGATCGTGCTGGGTACCGCACTCAGCGCCGGCTGGGCCATGCACCAGGCCAAGCGCCAGGCCATGGAAGACGACGCCAAGCGTGCCAGCCAGCAACTGGGCCTGTACGCCAACGCACTGCACACCCTGATCGATCGCTACCGTGCCCTCCCCGCCGTGCTGGCGCTGGACCCGGAGCTGATCGCAGCCTTGCGCGGCCCGGTCGACGAAAAGGTTCAGAACGCCCTGAACCTCAAGCTCGAACGCATCAATGGCGCCGCCAATTCCTCCACCCTCGAGCTGCTCGACCGCACCGGGCTGGCCATTGCCGCCAGCAACTGGCGGCTGCCCAGCAGCTACGTCGGCTCCAACTACGGTTTCCGCCCCTACTTCAAGCAAACCCGCAACCAGGGCAGTGGCCGCTTCTATGCCGTGGGCGTGACCAGTGGCGTGCCGGGCTACTTCCTCGCCAGCGCGGTGAACGACGAGCATGGCCGATTCCTTGGCGCCATGGTGGTGAAGCTGGAGTTCCCCGAGCTGGAACGCGAATGGCGACAGGGCAACGATATCCTGTTGGTCAGCGACGCCCGCGGCATCACTTTCATCGCAAACCAGGATGGCTGGCGCTACCGCGAACTTCAGCCGCTCAGTGGCGCCGACCGTGCCGAGCTGGCCGAAACCCGCCAATACGACAAGCAACCGCTGGTGCCGCTACATCATCAGGTGCTGACGCGGTTTGCCCCCTACAGCACCCTCAGCCGCGTGCAAGGCCCCGAGGGTAGTACCGAGTACCTGTGGGAAAGCCTGCCGCTGGAAGGCGAAAACTGGACCTTGCACCTGCTGCGCAAACCGCAGGTCGCTGCCGACGGCCGTAACGCCGCGCTTGGCGCCGCCGCCGTCTGGCTGAGCCTGGTGTTCGCCGCCCTTTTCGTCAGCCAACGCCTGCGCCTGGCACGCCTGCGCCAGCGCAGCCGGCAAGAACTCGAACGCCAGGTCGAAGAACGCACCCGCGAGCTGCGCACTGCCCAGGAAGGCCTGGTGCAATCAGCCAAGCTGGCCGCACTCGGGCAGATGTCGGCGGCCATGGCCCACGAAATCAACCAACCGCTGACCACCCAACGTATGCAGCTGGAAACCCTGCGCCTGCTGCTTGACCATGGTCGCCATGACGAAGCGCGGCAAGCGCTGGAGCCACTGGAACAGATGCTCACGCGCATGGCAGCACTTACCAGCCACCTGAAAACCTTTGCCCGCAACAGCCCGATGGGCCTGCGCGAACGCCTTGACCTGGCAACCGTGGTCGACCAGGCCTTGCACCTGCTGGAAGCGCGCCTTCGCAACGAGGAAGTGGAAGTGGCTCTGTACCTGGCACGCCCGGCCTGGGTACGCGGCGATGCCATCCGCCTGGAGCAGGTGCTGATAAACCTCCTGCACAATGCACTCGACGCCATGCTCGACAAGCGTTACAAACGCCTGGAGATCCGTATCGAACCCGACGGGGACCTATGGCGCCTGAGTGTGCTCGACTCGGGTGGCGGCATTGCCGAAGCCGACCTGGCCAAGGTCTTCGACCCGTTCTTCACCACCAAACCGGTGGGGGAAGGGCTAGGGCTGGGCCTGGCCATTTCCTACGGCATCGTCCACGAGGCCGGCGGCCAGCTGCGGGCCGAAAACCTGCCTGGCGGCGCGCGCCTGAGCCTTACCCTGCCCCGTGACCTGGAGCCTGTATGTTGAATTCGGTGATCGTCGTCGATGATGAAGCCAGTATCCGCACTGCTGTCGAGCAATGGCTGAGCCTGTCTGGCTTCAGCGTGCAGTTGTTCGCTCGCGCCGAAGCGTGCCTGGCACACCTGCCGCAGCACTTCCCTGGGGTGATCATCAGCGATGTGCGCATGCCGGGCATGGATGGCCTGCAATTGCTCGAACGCCTGCAGGCGAACGACCCCGACCTGCCCGTGATTCTGCTGACCGGTCACGGTGATGTACCGATGGCGGTAGAAGCCATGCGCATGGGGGCCTATGACTTCCTGGAAAAACCCTTCACGCCGCAAGATTTGCTGGGCAGCCTGCGCCGCGCCCTTGAAAAACGCCAGCTGGTGCTTGAGAACCGCCGGCTCCACGAGCAGGCCGACCTCAAGTCACGCCTGGAAGGCACGCTGCTGGGCATGTCCCAGGGCCTGCAACAGCTGCGCCGGCAAGTGCTGGACCTGGCCGGCCTGCCGGTGAACGTGTTGATCCGCGGTGAAACCGGCAGTGGCAAGGAGCGGGTGGCCCGCTGCCTTCACGACTTCGGCCCCCGTGCCGCCAAGCCCTTTGTAGCCCTTAACTGCGCGGCCATCCCCGAGTCGCTGTTCGAGGCCGAACTGTTTGGCCATGAGAGTGGCGCCTTCACGGGCGCCCAGGGTAAACGCATCGGCAAGCTGGAGTATGCCAACGGTGGCACCGTGTTCCTCGACGAAATCGAGAGCATGCCCCTGGCCCAACAGGCCAAGCTGTTGCGGGTGATACAGGAGCAGAAACTGGAGCGCCTGGGGGCCAACCAGAGCATCAGCGTCGACCTGCGCATCATTGCTGCGACCAAGCCCGACCTGCTCGAGGAGGCTCGTGCCGGGCGCTTCCGCGAAGACCTGGCCTACCGCCTGAACGTCGCCGAATTGCGCCTGGCACCGCTGCGCGAGCGGCGGGAGGACATTCCGCTGCTGTTCGAACACTTTGCCCGTGCTGCCGGTGAAAAGCTTGGTCGCGCGGCCCCGCCGCTATCGGGTGCTCAGCTGGCGCAGCTGCTGTCACATGACTGGCCTGGCAACGTACGTGAACTGGCCAATGCGGCGGAGCGGCATGCGTTGGGGCTGGGTTCGCCAAACTTCGAGGTGGCACCTGCCGGGCAGTCGCTGGGCGAGCAGATGGAAGCATTCGAGGCGCAATGCCTACGTGCGGCCTTGCGTCAACATGGGGGCGAGATCAAGTCGGTGATGGAGGCTTTGCAACTGCCGCGGCGCACGCTTAACGAAAAGATGCAACGGCATGGGCTGGTGCGCGAGGATTTTATTGGGTAGGCATGAGCGGAAATCCGCTTATGACCAAGACCTGGTAGGCAAAAAACCGCTCATAACGTCGAGGCTTTGGACTGCTTTGCAGCCCTTCGCGGTCAAGCCCGCTCCTGCAAAGGGCGGCGCAACACCCACTACTGTGCCGGCTCGGGCTATTTGATGCCCTCAAATGAATCAGCCCGCACCCATTTGGCACACCTTCTGCAATTGCCTTGGCAAGCTGCGCCACGGCGCGCTCCACAAAAACAACGAGAAGGTATCCCTCATGGATAACGCCACCTCCCTGCCCGCCGGGGCGGCCACCGCGCCTGCCGCAGAAAAAACCACCGCCAGCCGCTTGAAGTCGATTTTCAGCGGGTCCATCGGCAACATGGTCGAATGGTACGACTGGTACGTCTACGCCGCATTCTCGCTGTACTTCGCCAAGGCCTTCTTCCCCGCCGGCGACTCCACCGCACAACTGCTCAATACCGCCGCGATCTTCGCCGTGGGCTTCCTGATGCGCCCGATCGGTGGCTGGCTGATGGGCCTGTACGCCGACCGCAAGGGCCGCAAGGCCGCGCTGATGGCGTCGGTCCTGCTCATGTGCGCAGGCTCCCTGGTCATCGCCCTGACCCCGGGTTACGAAACCATCGGCGTCGCCGCACCTGTCCTGCTGGTCATCGCGCGCCTGCTGCAGGGCCTGTCGGTGGGTGGTGAATACGGCACCTCGGCCACCTACCTCAGCGAAATGGCCAGCAAGGATCGCCGTGGTTTCTTCTCCAGCTTCCAGTACGTGACCCTGATCTCCGGCCAGCTCATCGCCCTGGCGGTACTGATCATCCTGCAACAGACCCTGACCACCGAGCAGTTGTACGCCTGGGGCTGGCGCGTGCCGTTCGTGATCGGTGCGCTGTGCGCGGTGGTGGCCCTGTACCTGCGTCGCGGCATGGAAGAAACCGCCTCGTTCACCAAGAAGGAAAAGGCCAAGGAAAGCCTGATGCGCACCCTGCTGCGTCACCCCAAGGAGCTGATGACCGTCGTCGGTCTGACCATGGGCGGCACCCTGGCCTTCTACACCTACACCACCTACATGCAGAAATACCTGGTCAACACCGTGGGCATGAGCATCAGTGACTCGACCACCATCTCGGCCGCCACGCTGTTCCTGTTCATGTGCCTGCAGCCGGTGATCGGTGGTCTGTCCGACAAGATTGGCCGCCGTCCGATCCTGATCGCTTTCGGTGTGCTCGGCACCCTGTTCACCGTCCCCATCCTCAGCACCCTGCACACCATCCAGACCTGGTGGGGTGCGTTCTTCCTGATCATGGCCGCACTGATCATCGTAAGCGGCTATACCTCGATCAACGCCGTGGTCAAAGCCGAGCTGTTCCCAACCGAGATTCGCGCCCTGGGCGTGGGCCTGCCGTATGCCCTGACGGTGTCGATCTTCGGTGGCACCGCCGAATACGTGGCCCTGTGGTTCAAGAGCGCTGGTATGGAGAGCGGCTTCTACTGGTACGTCACCGCCTGTATCGCCTGCTCGCTGCTGGTTTACGCGACCATGAAAGACACCAAGCAGCACTCGCGGATTACCACTGAGTAACGCTGGCCTGGCAGTACTAAAAGGGGCGCTCCATTGCATGGAGCGCCCCTTTTCTATTCAGACTTTTCCTTCTTAACGCCCTATTAATTCCACCTTATCAAGCTGCAATGGCTGGCAGAACGTTGGCGCCCGCGCGAACGCTCCCAAGCCAGCCTTGCGGCCTGAAGCACGACATACGCGCTCAAATACATCGAACAAATTGATTATTTAGCGCTATTTTTTGCGCTTTTTAATCAAATTATTCGGCGTAGGATTAAACCCATAGAAACAAACAACTCACAAACCCCTGGAGCAACGACCATGAAAAACAAACTGATCCTTACCCTGGCCCTCTCGGTTTTCGCAGCTGGCGCCTTCGCCGAAGATGGCTTCGACCGCACCGACGCTCACACCTTTGCCGCAGTTCAAACCCAGTCGCCCAGCTACGCTGAAGACGGCTTCGACCGCACCGGTGGCCAACGCTTCGCCGAAGACGGCTTCGACCGCACCGGTGGCCAACGCTTCGCCGAAGACGGCTTCGACCGCACCGGTGGCCAACGCTTCGCTGAAGACGGCTTCGACCGCACCGGCGGCCAACGCTTCGCTGAAGACGGCTTCGACCGCACCGGCGGCCAACGCTTCGCTGAAGACGGCTTCGACCGCACCGGCGGCCAGCGCTTCGCTGAAGACGGCTTCGACCGCACCGGCGGCCAACGCTTCGCTGAAGACGGCTTCGACCGCACCAGCGCGCACCGCATCAGCTGATACCTGATTGCGAGCACCCAGCCCGGCTTCGGCCGGGCTTGATCATTTGCAGGCGAGCTCAGGCTTGGCACACTAGGCACCTTGTCCACCAGGAGGTAGGGCCAACAAGCCCAGCACAGATGTATTACTACGAACCCGCCAAAGGCCACGGCCTGCCGCACGACCCGTTCAATGCCATCGTCGGTCCCCGCCCGATCGGCTGGATCTCCTCTCAGGACCGCGAAGGCCGCCTGAACCTGGCGCCTTACAGCTTCTTCAATGCGTTCAACTACATCCCGCCGATCATCGGTTTCTGCAGCGTCGGGCGCAAAGACAGCCTGAACAACATCGAGCAGACCGGTGAGTTCGTCTGGAACCTGGCCACCCGCCCACTGGCCGAGCAAATGAACCTGAGCTGCGCACCGGTCGCTGCCGAAGTGAACGAATTCGAATTGAGCGGCCTCACTGCCGCACCGTCTAGCATCGTCAAGGTGCCGCGCGTGGGTGAAACGCCGGTAGCCTTCGAGTGCAAGGTCAGCCAGATCGTCCAGCTCAAACGGGCCGACCAGGAACAGGTGCCCAGCTGGCTGATCCTTGGAGAAGTGGTGGCGGTGCACATTGCCGAGCACCTGTTGAACAACGGCATCTACGATACCGCTGCCGCCGAGCCAATCCTGCGTGGGGGGGGCCCGGCGGATTATTTCGAGCTGGGCAACCTGTTCAAGATGGCCCGACCGCCGGCCTGATCACCAGACCAGCTCACCCTCTTCGCTGACGCCCTGCAGGCGTTGCAGCTCGGCGGTGGCCGCTTCGTCGGCGGCCACGGCGCCCTTGAACACCTGCCCGTCGAGAACCTTGTGAAAGCGCGGCGCGCCGCCCATGCCCAAGGCTTTGACCGCGATGGCTGCGTTATAGCCGCCACCTTCCACCGGCACCATCGCCGATACCGCTTCGAAATGAGTGAATTCCCTACGTGCCATGTTGCTGTCCGCGTGATTGAACAAGGGCGTCACTTTACCTCATTCACGCTCAATCGAAGGTATGCAAGTCCAGGCTGCTGACCACCTGGGCCTGCACCAGCTCACCGAACACCTCCAGTGTCGGCGAAGCAAAGTAACCACTCATCGCCTGCTGGTCCTGCCAGCTTCCGCTGAGCAACCACAGGTCAGCATCAGCCTGAGAACGCTGCACGGTAAAACTCAGGCAACCCGGTGTACGCAGCGAGGGCTCGAGCAGGTCACGCAGGCGCGCGCCCAGCTCTGCCGAGCGCCCGCTGCTGGCACGGATGAAAGCAAGGTGGGTGACCGGTTGTTTAAGGGTCATTGCACAATCTCCTTGAAGCAGGCGGACGGAAAAGCCAGGCTGCCAAGGTTAGGCGCTCACCCGCGCGGCGCGTTAGGCCATTACTGCATGTCGATTGCCTGATCCTGCTGCGCGGCAGGATCAGGCAATCCACATGCAGCTTTCGACTAGCGCCCGTCTTTGCTCAAACCTATGCTGCGTCGGTCAGCAGAGGAAAGCCATCATGACCACCGCCACGTCCACCGAACCGACCCTGGAACTGCAGCGCCTGGAGCTGGCCGAGCTGATCAACCGCCACGCGGGCGAGCCCTATGGCCCAGCATCGGCCATCGATGACCTGTACCTGGTGCGTTACACCGAAAATGTGCGTTCTGTACCCACCCTGGCGCAGCCTGCCCTGTGCATCCTTGCCCAGGGCAGCAAAAGCCTGTTCCTGGGTGACGAGCAGTACGCCTACGACCCACTGCATTACATGGTCGTTTCGGTGACCTTGCCACTCAGTGCCGTAAGGCTGGATGCCAGCCCCGAGAACCCAAGCCTGGGCCTGCGCATGGACCTGGACCCGGCCGAGATCAGCCAGCTGATCGCCGAAAGCGGGCCGATGCTGGTACCCAATAGGCCTTCCGGCCGTGGTTTGTATGTGGAAAGGACAGATGCCGCGTTACTCGATGCCCTGCTGCGGTTGCTGCGGCTGCTGGACACCCCCCGCGACATCGCAATGCTGGCGCCGCTGTTTCGCCGCGAGATTCTCTACCGCCTGCTGCGTGGGCCGCAGGGTTACCGGCTGTATGAAATTGCCTTGGCCAACAGCCAGACCCACCGGGTTTGCCAGGCCATCACTTGGCTCAACAACAACTTCCAACAGCCGCTGCGTATCGAGGACCTGGCCCGTGAGGTCAACCTCAGCACCTCGACCTTGCACCACCGCTTCAAGGCCGTGACCTCGATGAGCCCGCTTCAGTACCAGAAGCAGCTGCGCCTGCAGGAGGCGCGGCGGCTGATGTTGAACGACGGGCTGGAGGCGGCGGTGGCGGCTTATCGGGTGGGTTATGAAAGCCCGTCGCAGTTCAGCCGTGAATACAGCCGGCTTTACGGCGCGCCGCCGATTCGTGATGTGGCTCGGTTGCGGGCTACTGCGGTCTGAAGCTCAACATTCGCCTGCACCGGCGCTTTCGCGGGTAAACCCGCTCCTACAGGTTTTTGCACAGATGCGAAAATTGCGCGCTGCCTGCAGGCGCGAGAGGCCGATACAGGCAATCGCAATGCTTCAACCCAACACCGCGGCCTGCCACTGATTCTGGTCCACCTGAATCAAGGTTGGCCCCTTGCGCTCCACCGCTTGCCCGAGCGCGGCCTGCAATTGGGCGATATCGGCCACGTTCTCTGCTGCCGCGCCCAACGCCCGCGCCACGCCGATGAAATCCGGGGTATGGATATCCACCCCGACCGGCTCGATCGCCCGATTGACCATGTATTTCTTGATTTCCTCGTACCCCTGGTTATTCCACAGCAGTACGATCAGCGGTACCTGCGCCTCCACTGCACTGGCCAGTTCCGGCAGGGTGAACTGCAAACCACCATCACCAATCAGGCACACCGCCGGAGCGCGTTCGACGGCCTGCTCGGCACTGCCCAACCAGGCGCCCATGGCTGCTGGCAACGCGTAACCCAAGGTGCCGTAACCGGTCGAGGCGTTGAACCAGCGGCGTGGCTGCTGCATGTCGAGTGTCAGGTTGCCGGTGTACACAGGTTGGGTCGAGTCGCCCACCAGAATCGCATTCGGCAGGCGCTCCAGTATGGCGCTCAGCAAACGCGTCTGGCTCAGGGTGGGCTGGTCCCAGTCTGCCGCCAGGACCTTGCGCAGGTCGGCCACGCGGGCCACGCCCCAAGTGCTTTCGTGCACTGGCTGCGGCTGAGCTTGCAAGGCACCGAGCAGCGCTACGGCTGCCAGCTCGGCATCGGCCACCAGCGCCAGCTCCGGCAGATAATTACGCACGGTCTGGTCCGGGTCGATGTCAATGCGCAGCAGACTGCCCGGGATCTCGAAGCCACCCTTGAAGGTCACGTCATAATCGGTTTCGGCCAGTTCGGTGCCGATCGCCAGCACCACGTCAGCCTCGGCCACCAGCGCCCGTGTGGCCGGTAACGACTGGGTCGAGCCGATCTGCAATGGGTGGCTGGCAGGCAGCAAGCCTTTGGCATTGATGGTCAGCGCCACCGGGGCCTGAAGGTGTTCAGCAAGGCGTGCCAGCGCAGCGCCCGCAGCCAACGCCCCGCCACCGGCCAGAATCAGCGGCCGACGTGCACTGGCCAGTCGCTCAGCCATCTGCGCCACGGCCTGCGGTGCAGCCCCAGCCCGACTGCCACGTACAGGGCGGCCCGGCAGCAGGAAGTCGGCCGGTTCAACCAGCACATCGAGCGGGATTTCGATATGCACCGGGCGTGGCCGGGCACTGTCGAACACGGCAAATGCCCGGGCCAGCACCTGCGGCAAGTCGGCTGCACTCATCAAGGTGTGGGAAAACGCCGCCACACCCGATACCAGCGCGGCTTGGTTGGGCAGCTCGTGCAACTTGCCACGGCCACCGCCCAGTTGGTCACGGGACTGCACGCTGGAAATCACCAGCATCGGGATCGAGTCGGCATAGGCCTGGCCCATGGCAGTGGTGATATTGGTCATGCCCGGGCCAGTGATGATGAAGCATACCCCGGGTTTGCCGCGGGTGCGCGCATAGCCGTCAGCCATGAACCCGGCACCTTGCTCATGACGCGGGGTGATGTGGCGAATGGAAGAGCCCGCCAGGCCACGATAGAGCTCCACGGTATGTACACCGGGGATGCCAAAGACATGATCGACGCCATAGCCTTCAAGGAGTTTGACCAGTACTTCGCCGCAGGTTGCCATCAGGGATCACCATGAATCTTGTTGGGGTATGCCCTTATTGGACCCAAGCCACGGCTATCGCCACAATGTAAAAAAACACATACTAGCCATGTCCTGTGATCATGGCTTACTGCAATGAAACGCCTCCCGCCCCTGCCTGCCCTGCACACGTTTCTGGTCACCGCCCAGCACTGCAACTTCACCCGCGCCGGGCAGCAGTTGCACATCACCCAGGGCGCTGTCAGCCGCCAGATTGCAGCCCTCGAAGAACACCTCGGTTATGCCCTGTTCAAGCGCGAGGCGCGTGGGTTGAGCCTGACCCGTGAAGGCCTGGACTGGCTGCCGCGGGTGCAGCAGGTGTTCGCCCTGATCGAACAAGGGGTGCGCGAGGTGGGTGAGCACAGCACTACCCTGCAGCTCAAGGCACCCACCTGCGTGATGCGTTGGCTGCTGCCGCGCCTGATGGAGTGGCAGGCACTGCGCCCGGACGTACCGGTGGAGCTGACCACGACCGTGCAGCACGGGGTGGATTTGCGCCGTGAGGGCTTCGATGCGGCAGTGGTCTATGGCGATGCGCCGAACCACGGGCTGCAGGTGCGCAAGCTGTTCGATGAGCAGCTGACCCCGGTGTGCGCACCGTCACTGCGTGAAGGGCCAGTGCCGTTGCAGCAGGTGGAAGACCTGGCCAGGCACATGCTGCTGCATCCCTCGCGGGATGAACACGACTGGCGGTTGTGGTTGCAGGCGGCTGGAGTGACGCTGGCCACGCATGGACCCAAACAGCATTTCGAGACACTGGACATGGCGATGGCCATGGCCTCGCAGGGGACTGGGGTGGCGATCGGTGACTGGTCGCTGATTGGCGATGACCTGCGCGGTGGGCGGTTGTGCATGCCGTTTGCGCTGAAGGTGCTGACAGGCAAGGGGTATTACCTGGTGAGCCAGGCCAGGAGCTTGCCGCCGGGGTTGCTGGAATTGCTGGACTGGCTGGAGGGCCAGGCCAGCCTGTGACGGCCCTTTCGCAGGCGACTCAATAGCCGACTGTGAACCGTTGCCGCGAGTGTTTCGGCTTCTCCAGCTCATCCAGCATGGCAATCGCATAGTCGGCAAACGTGATCCAGCTCTTGCCGTCCGCACCGATCAACAGATGATCCTTGCCCAGCGCATAGTGACCTTTGCGCTCACCCTCAACGAACTCGGCCGAAGGCGAGAGGAAGGTCCAGTCCAGGTTCGGCTCGCGCCGCAGCGCCTCCAGAAAACGCACGCCGGCACTGGCCTCGGCTTTATACGCCTCTGGGAAATCCGGGCTGTCGATCACCCGATGCCCTGACGGCAGCAACAAGCTACCGGCGCCACCCACCACCAGCAGGCGCTTGACCCCGGCGCGCTTCACCGGCTCGATGATGGCGTGCGGCTGCATTGTCGAGAAATGCGCGGCACTCAACACAGCGTCCATACCTGCGACGGCTGCTTGCAGGGCCGCGCTGTCCGTGGCATCCAGCGACTTGACGGTCACACCCTCACGCCCTTCAAGCGTGGAAGGGTCGCGGGCAATGGCCAGTACACGGTGACCACGGCGCAGAGCCTCTTCCAGCAACTGGCTGCCAGCGCGGCCAGTGGCACCGATGATTGCGATCTTGCTCATGAAATACTCTCCATCAGTTGAACGAAATGACTGCCCTTGGCGACCTTCGCCGCCAGCGCCAGGGCTCTCGTCTGCCGGCTTCGGATAACGCCTTCCGGCAAACAATGCGCACAGCTTAGTTACCCGATTCGTCACAAAAAATGCGATGCTCAGACATAGTTTGTTTCTGAAATCGGGCAAATCATGGATCGCCTCAACGCCATGCGTGTATTCGTCACTGTCATCGACCTGGGCAGTCAGTCGGCGGCGGCGGACTATCTGCAGTTATCGCGTCCGGTCGTGTCGCGCTACCTGGCAGAGTTGGAAGACTGGGTTGGCGCGCGGCTGATGCAGCGGACCACGCGCAAGCTCAGCCTCACGGCAGCCGGCCAGGAAACCCTGCCTCGCTGCCGGCAACTGCTGGAACTGGCCGGCGACCTGCAGGCTGCCGTGCAGCAGCCGGAAGACGCGCCAAGGGGGGCGCTGCGTATCAGCGTCAGTACCTCATTCGGCCAGGCACAGCTGGTGGATGCAGTGGCCGCCTATGTGCGGCGCTACCCTGACGTGAAGGTAGAACTGCAGATGCTCGACCGCACCGTCAACCTGGTGGACGAGCGCATCGACCTGGCCATTCGCACCAGCAATGACGTGGACCCCAGCCTCATCGCCCGGCGCCTGAGCGTGTGCCGCTCGGTCGTGTGCGCGGCACCGGCCTACCTGAATGAGCGAGGCACGCCGCAACGGGTTGAGGAACTGAGCCTGCACAACTGCCTGACCCATGCCTATTTCGGACACAGCTTTTGGCATTTCGCGGTAGCCGGCCAGCAGGTCGCCGTCCCCGTATCGGGAAACATCAGTGCCAATGAGGTGATGCCCCTGCAGAGGGCCGCGCTGGCTGGCGCAGGTATCGCCATGCTGCCAACCTTCCAGGCCGCAGACGCCATACGCCGGGGTGAACTGGTGCGTCTGCTGCCCGAGGCCAAACCGCGTGAACTGAACCTTAATGCGGTGTATACGTCGCGCAAACACATGCCGGCGACCTTGCGCAGCATGCTGGATTTCCTGGTACAGCGTTTCAAGGACGAGCCGGAGTGGGATCGGGATCTATACTAGTGGCGTACACCCCTATCGCTGTCACAGGAGGTGAGCACCATGGGCATCAAATCCAGAAGAGTCGCCCTTGTCATGGCCCTTACCGCAGTTACAGCGCTGTATGGCTCGGCCTGCTGGCGCGTCGAACTGCAACGCAGCCAGCCAAGCGTCGCCAATAGCTGCGAGCAGGCACATTGCGTGCCTCACAGTGCAACCTTGAGCGCCGTCCGTTGAATGGACGGCGCCCTGCCGATCACTCTTCGACGCTCATGTATTCCTTGGCCCAGCGAATGTAGTCTTCTGGCTGGGTATAGGTGTGCGAGAGTTCGGTGGCACTGAGGTTTTCCGACTTGTTCTGCCGACCACGCTGCAGCCGCAGGCAGTCGTAAGTGGCCTTGATCGCGGCAAAGTAAGCCGCATGGCCATCGACCACGATGCGCACGCCCAGACGCGCCAGGCGCTCGTCATCGCGCAGGTTCGGGTTGCCATAGGTGACCAGCATCAGCGGCACGGTCAGATGCTCGGCAATCTGCTCGAGCTGCTCGAAGTCCTTGACCCCGACCATGCAGATGCCATCAGCGCCCGCCTTCTGGTAGCTCTGGGTACGCACGATGATTTCTTCGGTGCTGATTACGCCCGCGTTGGTACGGGCAATGATCGACAGGGACGAATCGACCCGTGCCTCCAGCGCCGCGCGGATCTTGCCAACCCCCTCCTCGACCGGGATCAGATCGGTGGACTTGCGCCCGAACTGGGCAGGCAGCAGGGTGTCCTCGATGGTCAGTGCGGCCACACCGGCGCGCTCCAGTTCGATCACCGTGCGCATCACGTTCAGTGCGTTGCCATAGCCGTGGTCGGCGTCGGCCAGTACCGGCAGTTGCGCGACCCGACCAATGCGGGTGGCCTGCTCGACGAACTCGCTGAGGGTGATCAGAGCGAAGTCCGGAGCAGCCAGTACCTGCAACGAAGCGACCGAACCGCCGAGGATACCGACTTCGAAGCCCAGGTCTGCGGCAATGCGTGCCGACATTGGGTCGAACACCGAGGCAGTGTGGAAACAGGAACCTGAAGCGAGCAGCTCGCGGAAGGCAAAACGCAGATCTTGGTGGGAAGCCTTGGGCATGATCACTCCGCAAAAAAGTTGAAATTTGAACGGTAACTACCGACCCCTGTAATCGGGTCTACCTGACCTGTTCCAACCGTCGCCATCTGGGCGGTCATGCTCGACATGCAGGCAGAGGAATAAAAGGTGTGGGAGACAGCGGACTGAAAAACCTGCGGCAATATGCTGCACCAACCTGGTGCAAGCCCCGGATTTCAGCCTCTGTGGCATACCAACGATATCACGCAGCCATGCAGCACTGGATGAATGCGCCAATGCCGATCTTGCATAGGGGATGCAGATAGTACATAGGAAGCTACCTAACTCAGGTTACAATCCGAGGGCTTCTGTGAGAGCAGGCTTGCCCGCGAAGGGGCCGCCATAGACAAAACAAGGTATTCCCGTGACCGCCGCCCTGCCCCCCACCGCCCTGCGCAACGTGCTCACCGCCCTGATGCTGGCCATCTTCCTCGGCGCACTGGACCAGACCATCGTCGCCGTCTCGCTGCCGGCCATCTCGGCGCAGTTCAGCGATGTCGGCCTGCTGGCCTGGGTCATCTCCGGTTATATGGTGGCCATGACCGTGGCCGTGCCGATCTACGGCAAACTGGGCGACCTTTACGGCCGGCGCCGGATGATCCTCACCGGCATCAGCCTGTTCACCCTGGCCTCCATTGCCTGCGCCATGGCCCAGGACATGCCGCAACTGGTGCTGGCCCGGGTACTGCAGGGTATCGGCGCAGGCGGGATGGTCTCGGTGAGCCAGGCAATCATTGGCGACTTCGTGCCCCCGCGCGAACGCGGCCGCTACCAGGGCTACTTCAGCAGCATGTACGCCGCGGCCAGCGTGGCCGGGCCAGTGCTGGGCGGCTGGTTGACCGAGTACCTGTCGTGGCGCTGGGTGTTCTGGATCAACCTGCCGCTGGGGCTGGTCGCCTTGTGGGCCATTCGCCGTGCGCTCGCTGACATGCCAGTGCAGCGTCGTGAGGCACAGGTGGACTACCTTGGCGCCATGCTGTTGATTCTCGGCCTTGGCAGCCTGCTCCTGGGCATCACCTTGGTGGGCCAGGGCCACGCCTGGGCCGACCCGGCCGTGCTGGCGCTGTTCGGCTGCGCCCTGCTGGGCCTGGCGCTATTCATCGCCCACGAACGCCGCTGCCCGGAGCCGCTGCTGCCGCTCAGCCTGTTCGGCAACCGTGTGGCAGTGCTGTGCTGGGCGGTGATCTTCTTCGCCAGCTTCCAGTCCATTTCGCTGACCATGCTCATGCCCCTGCGTTTCCAAGGCATTACCGGCGCCGGTGCCGACAGCGCCGCCCTGCATCTGCTGCCGCTGGCCATGGGGCTGCCCATGGGCGCCTTCACAGGTGGCCGCATGACCAGCCGGACCGGGCGCTACAAGCCACAGATCCTGGCCGGTGCACTGCTGATGCCAGTGGCCATTTTCGCGATGGCACTGACCCCGCCGCAATCAGCGTTGCTCAGTGCGCTGTTCATGCTGCTGACCGGTATAGCCTGCGGGCTGCAATTCCCGACCTCCCTGGTGGGTACACAAAGCGCGGTGGCCAGCAAAGACATCGGCGTGGCCACCAGCACCACCAACCTGTTCCGTTCGCTGGGCGGAGCCATGGGCGTGGCATGCATGTCCAGCTTGTTGCTGGCACTGCTGCATCAGGGTGGTTTCGAACTGTCGGGTAATCCGTTGCTGGGGAGCTTGAAGGCCGCAGAGGTGGACCCGGTGACTCAGGGACGGTTGCTGGAAACGTTCCGGCAGCTGCTGATGGGGAGTGCGGTCGTCGCGGTGCTGGGACTGCTTGCGGCATTGGCCTTGCCCGACCGGCAATTGCGCGGCCGCTGAAGGCTACGCACTCGCTGCAAGAGCCGCCTTGTGCTGCGAACAGCCGCAGGGCGGACATGCCCTTAATACCCCCTTAACACAAAGGGGAAACACTCCCTCACAATCCTTAACAAAGTGTCATTTGCGCAGAGCCGGGCTCAAGCGCAGCATATCCAGCCCGGTGTCGACCCATTTTTCGACATCGCCCAGCAGATCGACACTGTCAGGCAGCAATAGCCAGCGCCCGATCAGGCCATCGACATAGGCAAACATGGCCACCGCCGCGCGCTCGACATCCAGCTCGCCAGGCAACTGGCCCCGGCGTACGGCATTGGCCAGCGCCAGGGTGATGCCCTTGTGGCAATCCAGCACCGCACTCTGGCGCTGCTGGCGAATTTCACACATGTCATCGGTGAACTCGCACTTGTGATGCAGGATTTCATTGATACGACGGGTTCGGGCATCGAGCACCAGCTCGTTGAACACTTGCAACAGCAGCTTGCGCATGCAGCCAAGCGGGTCGAGTTCATCCTCGCTTTCGCTCGCGCGCGCCAAATGGTCATGGGTCTCGCGCAGGCTGTCGAGCAACGCCTGCACCAGCTCGGCCTTGTTGTTGAAGTGCCAGTAGATCGCCCCCCGCGTCACACCCGCCAGTTCGGCGATGTCGGCCAGGGTGGTTCGCGCGACCCCGCGCTTGTAGAAGGCCCTTTCCGCCGCCTCGATGATCTGGGCACGGGTTTCCTGGGCTTCTTCTTTGGTTCTACGGACCATGGCAGCACAACCTCATCTGGCCCGAACGCGCAGCGCGTGCGGGGACGCTCCGGGGGCACCTCTGCCGGGGCCTCTCGGATGAGCTAATCAAACGCTGCGGCTGTACCTGAGTACAACCCAGCAGTATTTACAAACAACCATGAATGTAAGTATATTCCTTAGCAAGCTATTTATCCACCGGATAGCATTTTTTCCAGATCAAGATCTCTTCCATTACTCTTGAGCGTCTCCCTGCTCCAGCGACCCGAGGATCCTCATGCAATTCAAGCCAGCCGTTACCGCTCTGGTTTCCGCCGTCGCCCTGGCAACCCTGCTCAGTGGCTGTAAGAAAGAAGAAGCAGCGCCCGCGGCGCAGGCTCCTCAGGTCGGCGTCGTGACCATCCAGCCGCAAGCCTTCACCCTCACCTCGGAATTGCCGGGGCGAACCAGTGCCTACCGCGTCGCCGAAGTGCGCCCGCAGGTCAACGGCATCATCCTCAAGCGCCTGTTCAAGGAAGGCAGTGAGGTCAAGGAAGGCCAGCAGTTGTATCAGATCGACCCTGCCGTGTACGAAGCCACCCTGGCCAATGCCAAGGCCAACCTGCTGGCTACACGCTCACTGGCCGAACGCTACAAGCAACTGATTGACGAACAGGCCGTCTCCAAACAGGAATACGACGACGCCAATGCCAAACGATTGCAGGCCGAGGCTTCGCTCAAGAGCGCACAGATCGACCTGCGCTACACCAAGGTTCTGGCGCCAATCAGCGGCCGTATCGGTCGCTCTTCGTTCACCGAAGGTGCACTGGTGAGCAACGGTCAGACCGACGCCATGGCCACCATCCAGCAGCTCGATCCTATTTATGTCGACGTTACCCAGTCCACCGCCGAGCTGCTCAAGCTGCGCCGTGACCTGGAAAGCGGCCAGTTGCAGAAGGCCGGCAAAAACGCCGCCTCGGTTCAGCTGGTGCTGGAAGACGGCAGCCTGTTCAAGCAGGAAGGCCGCCTGGAATTCTCCGAAGTCGCGGTCGACGAGACCACCGGCTCGGTGACCCTGCGCGCCCTGTTCCCCAACCCCGATCACACCCTGCTGCCAGGCATGTTCGTGCATGCGCGGCTCAAGGCCGGGGTCAACACCAACGCCATCCTGGCACCGCAACAAGGCGTGACCCGCGACCTCAAGGGCGCACCCACCGCCCTGGTGGTCAACCAGGAGAACAAGGTCGAACTGCGCCAGCTCAAGGCCAGCCGCACCTTGGGTAGCGACTGGCTGATCGAGGAAGGCCTCAACCCGGGTGACCGCCTGATCACCGAAGGGCTGCAGTACGTGCGCCCAGGCGTCGAGGTGAAGGTCAGCGATGCCACCAACGTCAAGAAGCCGGCCGGCCCTGATCAGGCCAACGCGGCGAAAGCAGACGCCAAAGCGGAGTAAACCATGTCGAAGTTCTTTATCGATCGCCCGATCTTCGCCTGGGTGATCGCCTTGGTGATCATGCTGGTCGGGGCCTTGTCCATCCTGAAGCTGCCGATCAACCAGTACCCCAGTATCGCGCCGCCGGCCATCGCCATCGCCGTGACCTACCCGGGCGCCTCGGCGCAAACCGTGCAGGACACCGTGGTGCAGGTGATCGAGCAGCAGCTCAACGGTATCGACAACCTGCGTTATGTGTCGTCGGAAAGTAACTCCGACGGCAGCATGACCATTACCGCCACCTTCGAACAGGGCACCAACCCCGACACCGCGCAGGTACAGGTACAGAACAAGCTGAACCTGGCCACCCCGCTGCTGCCGCAGGAAGTGCAGCAGCAAGGTATCCGCGTCACCAAAGCAGTGAAGAACTTCCTGCTGGTGATTGGTCTGGTCTCCGAAGACGGCAGCATGACCAAGGACGACCTGGCCAACTACATCGTCTCGAACATGCAGGACCCGATCTCGCGTACCGCGGGTGTAGGTGACTTCCAGGTGTTCGGTGCGCAGTACGCCATGCGTATCTGGCTCGATCCGGCCAAGCTGAACAAGTTCCAGCTGACCCCGGTCGACGTCAAGACCGCTGTGGCCGCACAGAACGTGCAGGTGTCTTCCGGCCAGCTCGGCGGCCTGCCAGCCCTGCCGGGCACCCAGCTGAACGCCACCATCATCGGCAAGACCCGCCTGCAAACCGCCGAGCAGTTCGAGAGTATTCTGCTCAAGGTCAACAAAGACGGTTCACAGGTGCGCCTGGGTGACGTCGCCCAAGTGGGCCTGGGGGGTGAAAACTACGCCGTCAGCGCCCAGTTCAACGGCAAGCCGGCTTCCGGCCTGGCGGTAAAACTGGCAACCGGCGCCAACGCGCTGGACACTGCCAAGGCACTGCGCGAGACCATCAAAGGCCTGGAACCGTTCTTCCCGCCGGGGGTCAAGGCGGTATTCCCGTATGACACCACCCCAGTGGTCACCGAATCGATCAGCGGCGTGATCCACACCCTGATCGAAGCCGTGGTGCTGGTGTTCCTGGTGATGTACCTGTTCCTGCAGAACTTCCGCGCCACCATCATCACCACCATGACCGTACCGGTGGTATTGCTGGGTACCTTCGGCATCCTTGCCGCCGCGGGCTTCAGCATCAACACCCTGACCATGTTCGCCATGGTTCTGGCCATCGGCTTGCTGGTGGACGACGCCATCGTCGTGGTGGAGAACGTCGAGCGGGTCATGTCCGAGGAAGGCTTGCCGCCCAAGGAAGCGACCAAACGCTCGATGGAACAGATCCAGGGCGCCCTGGTGGGTATCGCCCTGGTGCTCTCGGCCGTACTGCTGCCCATGGCGTTCTTTGGCGGCTCCACGGGTGTGATCTACCGGCAGTTCTCCATCACCATCGTCTCGGCCATGGGCCTGTCGGTGCTGGTTGCGCTTATCTTCACCCCGGCGCTCTGCGCAACCATGCTCAAACCGCTGAAGAAGGGCGAGCACCACACCGCCAAAGGCGGCTTCTTCGGCTGGTTCAACCGCAACTTCGACCGCAGCGTCAATGGCTACGAGCGCAGTGTAGGCACCATCCTGCGCAACAAGGTGCCATTCCTGCTGGCCTATGCGCTGATCGTGGTAGGCATGATCTGGCTGTTCGCCCGCATCCCTACCGCGTTCCTGCCAGAAGAAGACCAGGGCGTGCTGTTCGCTCAGGTGCAGACCCCGGCCGGCTCCAGTGCCGAGCGCACGCAGGTCGTGGTCGACCAGATGCGTGAATACCTGCTCAAGGACGAAGCCGATACCGTATCGTCGGTGTTCACCGTCAACGGCTTCAACTTCGCAGGCCGCGGCCAGAGCTCGGGCATGGCCTTCATCATGCTCAAACCCTGGGATGAACGCTCGAAGGAGAACAGCGTGTTCGCCCTGGCCCAGCGCGCCCAGCAGCACTTCTTCACCTTCCGTGATGCGATGGTGTTCGCCTTCGCCCCGCCAGCGGTGCTTGAACTGGGTAACGCCACCGGCTTCGACGTGTTCCTTCAGGACCGCGGCGGTGTCGGCCACGCGAAGTTGATGGAGGCGCGCAACCAGTTCCTGGCCAAAGCTGCGCAGAGCAAGATCCTCAGCGCCGTGCGCCCGAACGGTCTGAACGATGAACCGCAGTACCAGCTGACCATTGATGACGAACGTGCCAGCGCCTTGGGCGTGACCATTGCCGACATCAACAACACCCTGTCGATTGCCTTGGGTGCCAGCTACGTCAACGACTTCATCGACCGTGGCCGGGTCAAGAAGGTGTACATCCAGGGCGAACCAAGCGCGCGGATGAGCCCGGAAGACCTGCAAAAATGGTACGTGCGCAACGGCGCAGGCGAGATGGTGCCGTTCTCCTCCTTCGCCAAAGGCGAATGGACCTATGGTTCGCCGAAGCTGTCGCGTTACAACGGTGTCGAAGCGATGGAAATCCTTGGTGCACCAGCGCCTGGTTACAGTACCGGTGAAGCCATGGCCGAGGTCGAGCGCATTGCAGGCGAGCTGCCGAGCGGTATCGGCTTCTCCTGGACCGGCATGTCCTACGAGGAAAAACTCTCCGGCTCGCAGATGCCGGCGCTGTTCGCCCTCTCGGTGCTGTTCGTGTTCCTGTGCCTGGCGGCCCTGTACGAAAGCTGGTCGATCCCGATCGCTGTGGTGCTGGTAGTACCGCTGGGTATCATCGGTGCGCTGATCGCCACCAGCCTGCGCGGCCTGTCCAACGACGTGTACTTCCTGGTTGGCCTGTTGACCACCATCGGTCTTGCGGCGAAAAACGCCATTCTGATCGTGGAATTCGCCAAGGAGCTGCACGAACAAGGCCGCAGCTTGTACGACGCAGCGATCGAGGCGTGCCGCATGCGTCTGCGCCCGATCATCATGACCTCGCTGGCGTTCATCCTGGGCGTGGTACCGTTGACCATCGCCAGCGGCGCCGGCGCCGGCAGCCAGCACGCCATCGGTACTGGCGTGATCGGCGGCATGATCAGTGCGACCGTGCTGGCTATCTTCTGGGTACCACTGTTCTTCGTCGCAGTGTCGTCGCTGTTCGGCAGCAAAGAGCCGGAAAAAGACGTCACCCCTGAAAATCCACGTTATGAGGCTGGGCAATGACCAAGTCTTTGTTGTCCCTGGCGGTAACCGCTTTCATTCTTGGCGGCTGCTCGCTGATCCCTGACTACCAGACCCCAGAGGCGCCGGTGGCTGCGCAGTGGCCGCAAGGCCCTGCTTACTCGCCGACGCAATCGGCGGATGTTGCCGCTGCTGAACAGGGCTGGCGCCAGTTCTTCCACGACCCGGCGCTGCAACAGCTGATCCAGACCTCGCTGGTCAATAACCGCGACCTACGGGTCGCGGCGTTGAACCTCGACGCCTACCGTGCGCAATACCGCATTCAGCGCGCCGACCTGTTCCCGGCGGTTTCGGCCACCGGCAGCGGCAGCCGCCAGCGTGTCCCGGCGAACATGTCGCAAACGGGCGAATCTGGCATCACCAGCCAGTACTCGGCCACCTTGGGCGTCAGCGCCTACGAGCTGGACCTGTTCGGCCGCGTGCGCAGCCTGACCGAGCAGGCCCTGGAAACCTACCTCTCCAGCGAGCAGGCGCGTCGTTCCACGCAAATCGCCCTGGTAGCCAGCGTGGCCAACGCCTACTACACCTGGCAGGCCGACCAGGCCCTGTTCAAGCTGACCGAAGAAACGCTGAAGACCTACGAGGAAAGCTACAACCTCACCCGTCGCAGCAACGAGGTCGGCGTGGCCTCGGCCCTGGACGTCAGCCAGGCGCGTACCGCCGTGGAAGGCGCCAGGGTCAAGTACTCGCAGTACCAGCGCCTGGTCGCCCAGGACGTCAACAGCCTGACCGTGCTGCTGGGCACCGGCATTCCTGCCGACCTGGCCAAGCCGCTGGAGCTTGATGCCGACCAACTGGCCGAAGTACCGGCCGGCCTGCCATCGGATATCCTTCAGCGTCGCCCGGACATTCAGGAAGCCGAGCACCTGCTCAAGGCTGCCAACGCCAACATTGGTGCAGCCCGCGCAGCGTTCTTCCCGAGCATCAGCCTGACCGCGAACGCTGGTAGCCTGAGCCCCGACATGGGCCACCTGTTCTCGGGCGGCCAGGGCACCTGGCTGTTCCAGCCGCAGATCAACCTGCCGATCTTCAACGCCGGTAGCCTGAAAGCCAGCCTGGACTACTCGAAAATCCAGAAGGACATCAACGTCGCCAAGTACGAAAAAACCATCCAGACGGCCTTCCAGGAAGTCTCCGATGGCCTGGCGGCACGCAAGACCTTCGAAGAGCAGTTGCAGGCCCAGCGCGACCTGGTGCAGGCGAACCAGGACTACTACCGCTTGGCCGAACGCCGTTACCGCATCGGGATTGACAGCAACCTGACCTTCCTCGATGCCCAACGCAACCTGTTCAGTGCCCAGCAAGCGCTGATCGGAGACCGCCTGTCGCAGCTGACCAGCGAGGTCAACCTGTACAAGGCGCTTGGCGGTGGCTGGTACGAGCAGACCGGGCAGGCCAACCAGCAGGCATCGGTGGAAACACCGAAAGGCTGATCGGCCTTGTTACAGCACAAGCCCACCCTTAGCGGTGGGCTTTGCTTTTTTAGTGCCTGTGCCGGCCAGTATCCCTGGTGATTCACCGTCGCAGCCACCACCGTATTCGCGGGTGAACCCGCTCCTACGCGGATCGTGTGGTGGACACATATCGGTGGTTGGGCGCAAGCCGTTGTAGGAGCGGGTTCACCCGCGAAGAGGCCGCCCCAGGAGAGTTATTAACCAACCGGAACATTCCGTTCGATTATCGCCCCGTTCCGTTTGCGGCGAATTGCCTCACCCCCGCACTACCCCGCACCATCCCCACCACGCAACGTTACCCAAGTTCATCAAAAACACCCGCACCTGCAGGCCCGATCCTGCAGTGCACCGGCTCGACCATAAAAACAAGAGATCCACGACAGATGAGCATTTCGCTACCCGCACGTCAGCTGCTGCCTGGCCTGTTGGCCATGTCCTGCGCCCTCCCCGCATTCGCCGCCAACGAAGGTGGTTTCATCGAGGACGCCAAGGCCACCCTCAACCTGCGCAACTTCTACATCAACCGTAACTTCGTCGACCCGGCCCACCCACAGGGCAAGGCCGAGGAATGGACACAAAGCTTCATCCTCGATGCCCGTTCCGGTTTCACCCAGGGCACGGTCGGTTTCGGCGTGGACGTACTGGGCCTGTACTCGGTCAAGCTCGACGGCGGCAAAGGCACCACCAACACCCACCTGCTGCCAGTGCATGACGACGGCCGCCCGGCCGATGACTTTGGCCGGCTGGGTGTGGCGCTGAAGGCCAAGCTGTCCGAAACCGAGCTGAAAGTCGGTGAATGGATGCCGGTACTGCCAATCCTGCGTTCGGACGATGGCCGCTCACTGCCGCAAACCTTCCGCGGTGGCCAGCTGACCTCCAGGGAAATCGCCGGCCTGACCCTATACGCCGGCCAGTTCCGCGGCAACAGCCCGCGCAACGATGCCAGCATGGAAGACATGTCGCTCAACGGCAAAGCCGCCTTCACCTCCGACCGTTTCAACTTCGGCGGCGGTGAGTACACCTTCAACGACAAGCGCACCATGATCGGCCTGTGGGATGCCCAGCTCAAGGACATCTACCGCCAGCAATACCTCAACCTGACGCACAGCCAGCCGCTGGGCGACTGGACGCTGGGCGCCAACCTGGGCTACTTCATCGGCAAGGAAGATGGCGCCGAACGGGCCGGCAAGCTGGACAACCGCACCGCCTCCGCCTTGCTTTCCGCGCGCTACCAAGGCCACACCTTTTACGTTGGCCTGCAGAAGGTCAGCGGCGACGATGCCTGGATGCGGGTCAATGGCACCAGTGGCGGTACCCTGGCCAACGACAGCTACAATTCAAGCTTCGACAATGCCAAGGAGCGTTCCTGGCAGGTTCGCCATGACTTCAACTTCGCCACCGTCGGCGTACCCGGGCTGACCCTGATGAACCGCTATATCAAGGGTGACAACGTCACCGTGGGCAGCGTGGACGATGGCAAGGAATGGGCGCGGGAAACAGAGCTGGCCTATGTGGTGCAGTCGGGCAGCTTCAAGGACCTGTCGCTGAAATGGCGCAACTCGACCATGCGTCGCGACTTCAGCACCAACGCGTTCGATGAGAACCGCTTGATTGTGAGTTATCCGCTGAATCTTCTGTGACTCAATTGGCCTCTTCGCGAATAACCCCGCGAAGAGGCCAGACGCCCTCCCTTTTGAAAGCATCATTGGCAACAGCGTGATGAAAACCCTGCCATGAATTGCCCAGTGCGAGCTGCCGCCATTCGCTGAGCTGATGATGGTGGTGACTGCAGGCTATCCTGATCACTATCCGCTACAGGTGAAACAAAGCTGAACAGGGAGGCACAACAATGAAAACCCTCGTCGACCACCTGAGCCAATACGCCAACTACCACCGCGATCCACGCAACATCGCCACCCACTTCGTCGGCATCCCCATGATCGTGCTGGCAGTCACCATCCTGCTTTCACGCCCAGGCTGGGAGATAGCTGGCATGTGGCTGTCCCCTGCCCTGCTGGCAGCGGCGGCGTCTGTGTGGTTCTACTTGCGCCTGGACCTGCGCTTCGGGCTGGTGATGGGGCTGTTGCTGGGCCTGTGCCTGTGGGTCGGTGAGGCGCTGGCAGTGCAGTCGACAACGCTATGGCTCGGCGCCGGGCTGGGGACGTTCGTGGTGGGCTGGATCATCCAGTTCATCGGCCATTACTACGAAGGCCGCAAACCGGCATTTGTCGACGACGTGAGCGGCCTGATCATCGGGCCACTGTTCGTGGTGGCGGAAGCTGCGTTCATGCTGGGCCTGTGCCCGACCCTGAAGCGCGCCGTGGAAGCCAACGCCGGCCCGATTGCCATGCGGCAAAAAAAGGCATCGGTGTAAAGGCCATTCGCGGGCAAGCGCCCTGTTGCAGGGGCCTGCCCGTGATCACGGTTTACTGGCGAGACTCTACGCCAAGTTCATCCCACACCGACTCAGCCAGGTGGAACGTGGCATTGGCCGCCGGAATGCCGCAGTAGATCGCGCTCTGCATCAGCACTTCCTTGATCTCGTCGCGGGTCACGCCATTGTTGGCCGCCGCACGCAGGTGCAGCTTCAGCTCGTCGTTGCGGTTCATGCCGATCAGCATGGCGATGGTGATCAGACTGCGGGTATGGCGCGGCAGCCCCGGGCGGGTCCAGATGTCACCCCAGGCGTGGCGGGTGATCATTTCCTGGAACTCGCCATTGAAGTCGTTGAGCTTCTCCAGGCTGCGGTCCACGTGGGCATCACCCAGCACTGCGCGGCGCACTTGCATGCCAGCGTCGTAACGTTGTTTCTCGTCCATGGCGTTGTCCTCAGTGAGCCAGCAGGAAATCGAGCACGCGGCGGCTGAAGGCCTCGCCAATCTCGACGTTGGACAGGTGCGCCGCCGGGAAGTCGACGTACTCGGCACCTTGGATACCGGCCTGCATGAAGCGGCCATGCTCAGGGGTGGTAACCACGTCTTCCGTACCGGCAACGATCAGCGCGGGCACCTGGATGCGGCCCAGTTGCTCACGATAATCAGCGTCACGTACCGCTGCACAGTTGCCTGCGTAGCCTTGTGGGCTGGTTTGCGCCAGCATCTGGCAGATACGCTGGGCCTGCTCCGCCTGTGCCTGGGCAAAGCCCGGGGTAAACCAGCGGGCGATGGAGGCATCGCGCAGGTCGACCATGGCCTGCTGGCCGCCTTTGAGTACCGTGTCGATACGGGTGTTCCACACCTCGTCGTTGGCGATCTTGGCGGCCGTGTTGCACAGGGTCAGGCTGTGCAGGCGCTCACCTGCATGGATACCCAGCCACTGGCCGATCAGGCCGCCCATCGACAGGCCGACGAAGTGAGCCTTCTGAATGTCCAGGCCATCGAGCAGGGCCAGCACGTCGCGGCCCAATTGTTCGATGCTGTAAGGGCCTTCAGTGACCAGCGATGCGCCGTGACCACGGGTGTCATAGCGCAGCACCCGGAAGTGCTGGCTCCAGAGCGGAATCTGGGTGTCCCACATGCCCAGGTCAGTACCCAGCGAGTTGGACAGGACCAGCACCGGGGCGTCATCCGGGCCATCGATCTGGTAATTCAAAACGCCATCGGCCAGTTGCAAGTGCGCCACAGCGGTCTCCTTCAGGCAGTGAAACGTTGATGTTCGGACACGGCGCGCGCCACCCAGACGCGGGCCTGGCCCAGGTAATGGGCAGGGTCGAGCAGACGATCGAGTTCTTCGCCAGACAGCTCGGCGCTGACCTGTGGCTCGTCACCCAGCACGGCACGCAGGTGCCGCTGTTCAGCCACCGCGCGCTGGCAGCATTGTTCCAGCAGGTGGTGGGCACGGTCGCGACCCAGACGCTGGGCGAGGACGATGCTCACCGCTTCGGCCAACACCAGGCCTTGGGTCAGGTCGAGGTTACGGCGCATGCGCGCGGCATCCACCTCCATGCCCTCGGCAATCACTTGAGCCTGGCGCAGGGCGCCAGAGACCAGGCAGCAGATATCCGGCAGGGTTTCCCACTCGGCATGCCATAGGCCCAGGCTGCGTTCGTGCTCCTGAGGCATGGCCGCGAACAGCGTCGACAGCAGGCCCGGCACGCGGGTCGCGGCACCGATCAACACGGCGGCACCCACCGGGTTGCGCTTGTGTGGCATGGTCGAAGAACCACCCTTACCCGGCGCAGAAGGCTCAAACACCTCCCCCGCCTCGGTTTGCATCAGCAAGCTGATATCACGGCCGAACTTGCCTAGGCTGCCGGCAACCAGGCCCAGTACCGAGGCAAACTCCACCAGGCGGTCGCGCTGGGTGTGCCAGGGCTGCTCGGGCAGGGTCAGCTTGAGCTGTTCGGCCAACGCTTCGGCCACCGGCATCGCCTTGCTGCCCAGGGCCGCCAGGCTGCCCGAGGCACCGCCGAACTGCAGGACCAGCAGGCGCGGGCGCAGCTCCTGCAGGCGCTGACGGTGGCGGGTCAAAGCACCCAGTACACCGGCCAGTTTCATGCCCAGGGTCACCGGGGTGGCGTGTTGCAACCAGGTACGACCCACCAATGGCGTATCGGCGTGCTTCAAGGCCTGCTGCGACAGGGTATCGGCCAGCTTGCCGAGGTCGGCCTCGATCAAATCGAGGGCATCGCGCAGCTGCAGAACCAGACCGGTATCCATCGCATCCTGGCTGGTGGCCCCAAGGTGCACATAGCGCTCAGCCTCAGGCACGCCGGTGGCGATCACCTTGCCCAACGCTTTCACCAGCGGAATGGCCGAGTTGCCCGCGGTGGCGATGGCATTGGCCAGCGCGCCAACGTCGTAGCGCTCGGCCTGGCATGCCGCCTCGATGGCCGCTACCGCGCTGTGCGGGACCAAACCGGCAGAGGCTTCGGCACGGGCAAGCGCGGCTTCGAAATCCAGCATGCCCTGCAGGCGGCCTCGGTCGGAGAAAATCTCGCGCATGGCCGGCGCGGTGAAATAGGCGTCGAACAGTTGGTTGCTCATGCAGCGTCCTTAATCATCATGGTGCAGGTACGCCGCCTGCTTCGGCAGGCGCAGGCTGAACAGGAAGGCAATCGCCATCATCGCCGTCACGTACCAGTAGAAAGTGTTTTCCATCCCCAGGGTTTTCAGGCCCAGGGCCACATACTCGGCCGAACCGCCGAATGCTGCGTTGGCCACCGCGTAGGCCAGGCCAACACCCAGTGCACGCACCTGCGGCGGGAACATCTCGGCCTTCACCAGACCACTGATCGAGGTGTAGAAACTCACGATACACAGGGCCAGGCTGATCAGCACGAAGGCCATGATCGGGCTGGTCACGGTTTTCAGCGCCATCAGCAGCGGCACGGTGCACAGGGTACCCAGGCCGCCGAACAGCAGCATCGAATTGCGCCGGCCGATACGGTCGGACAGCATGCCGAAGAACGGCTGCACCACCATGAACAGGAACAACGCCCCGGTCATTACGTAGCTGGCGTTCTTGGCGGTCATGCCCGCGGTGTTGACCAGGTACTTCTGCATATAGGTGGTGAAAGTATAGAAAATCAGCGAGCCACCCGCGGTGTAGCCCAGTACCGTGATGAACGCCGCTGCGTGATTGCGGAACAAACCTCCGATCGAACCTGCATCCTTGTCATTGCGGGCTTCGGCGCTACTGGTCTCGTGCAGCGAACGGCGCAGCATCAGCGAGATCAGGGCGGCGATGGCGCCCACCACGAAGGGAATGCGCCAGCCCCAGGCCCGCAGTTCATCTTCAGTCAGCAGCTGTTGCAGGATCACCACGACCAGGACCGCCAGCAACTGGCCGCCGATCAGGGTGACGTACTGGAACGAAGCAAAGAAGCCGCGCTGCCCACGCAGTGCTACTTCACTCATGTAGGTGGCCGTGGTGCCGTATTCGCCCCCTACCGACAGCCCCTGGATCAGGCGGGCCAGCAATAGCAGCGCCGGGGCCCAGGTGCCGATGCTGGCATAGGTGGGCAGGCAGGCGATCATCAGCGAGCCGAAGCACATCATCAGCACCGAGATCATCAGGGAATTCTTGCGACCATGGCGGTCGGCGAGGCGGCCGAAGATCCAGCCACCAATGGGGCGCATCAAAAAGCCCGCGGCGAATACACCTGCCGTGTTCAATAGCTGCACGGTGGGGTCGTCGGAGGGGAAGAAGGCCGGGGCGAAGTAGATCGCGCAGAAGGCGTAGACGTAGAAGTCGAACCATTCCACCAGGTTGCCTGATGAGGCACCGACAATAGCGAAGATGCGCTTGCTGCGTTCTTCGCCGGTGTAATAGGTTGAGGTCATGACGGGTTTACTCCTGGAGGGTCCTAGGTAGTTCTAGACATACCTAGTAACACACTCGTTCCGCTATCGGGCTGGCAATGGGCCTTATGTCTCACAGGAGAGGCCTCTTCGCGGGGAAGCCCGCTCCCACAGGTGATTGCGTGGATCCCTGTTGGAGCGGGCTTCCCCGCGAAGAGGCCGGTACAGGTCAAACCCGCTCGATGGCCAACGCCAGACCTTGGCCGACACCCACACACATGGTCGCCAGGCCCTTGCGACCGCCGCTCTTCTCCAGCTGGTGCAACGCAGTCAGTACCAGGCGTGCACCGCTCATGCCCAGTGGGTGGCCCAGGGCAATGGCGCCGCCATTAGGGTTTACCTGGGGCGCATCGTCAGCCACACCCAGCTCACGCAGCACCGCCAGGCCTTGGCTGGCAAACGCTTCGTTAAGCTCGATCACGTCGAAATCACTTACCGCTATCCCCAGACGCTCGGTCAGCTTGCGCACCGCCGGCACCGGGCCAATGCCCATGACACGTGGCGCAACGCCGCCGCTGGCCATGCCCAGAACACGGGCACGCGGAGTCAGGCCGTGTTTCTTCACCGCTGCGGCCGAGGCCAGGATCATCGCCGCAGCACCGTCGTTCACGCCCGAGGCGTTGCCGGCGGTGACCGTCTTGTCCGGGCCGTTGACCGGCTTGAGCTTGGTCAGCGCCTCCAGCGTGGTTTCAGGGCGCAGGTGTTCGTCACGTTCGACGATGATTTCGCCCTTCTTGTGAGCGATACGCACCGGCACGATTTCTTCGGCAAAGAAGCCGGCAGCCTGTGCAGCGGCAGCCTTCTGCTGGCTGCGCAGGGCGAAAGCGTCCTGGTCAGCACGCGAAACCTGATAGTCGTCGGCCACGTTGTCGGCGGTTTCCGGCATGGAATCCACACCGTACTGGCTCTTCATCAGCGGGTTGATGAAACGCCAGCCAATGGTGGTGTCTTCCAGCTTCATGTTGCGCGAATAGGCGCTTTCAGCCTTGCCCATGACGAACGGGGCGCGCGACATCGACTCGACGCCACCGGCAATCACCAGCTCCATCTCGCCGCTGGCGATGGCGCGGAACGCGGTGCCGACGGCATCCATGCCCGACGCGCACAGACGGTTCAGGGTGACGCCCGGGATGCTTTCCGGCAGGCCGGCCAGCAGCAGTGCCATGCGGGCCACGTTGCGGTTGTCTTCACCGGCCTGGTTGGCGCAGCCGAAGAACACTTCGTCTACCTGGTCCCACTGCACGCCAGGGTTGCGCTCGATCAGCGCCTTCAGCGGCACGGCTGCCAGGTCGTCGGCCCGCACGCTGGCCAGGGCGCCGCCGAAGCGGCCGATCGGGGTACGGATGGCATCACAGATGAATACGTCGTGCATCAGGCTTCTCCTGCCAGCTGGCCATGGTCAGCGGCGGTACGGGCGTCGAGGTCACGCATGGCGGACAGCTCGATTTGGGTGGGTTCGGAAATGGTCTGCGCGTGGCATTTGGAGGCTCCTGGTCAGGGTGCTTCGGTAAACCCAGATTAAGGAGACTGGTAGGTACCTTACAATCCGATAATCGACTATCTGTGCGATTAACGAACCATTTGTTGCGCAACTATCCACCCCACGCGCAGGGCAACTGTGCGCCCTGATTGCAGCACAACGCCGCCCCTGCGGGAGCGGCGTTGTGCTGTGAATGGGCCGCAACGCGGCCCTCGCCCTCAGGTTGCGTCGGCGTGGCTGACCAGCCCCTTGACGACCACTCCCACGGTCGCCAGCGCCGCCGGTACCAGCAACGCCGTCAGCACCTGCTCGAAGCTCCAGCCCAGGCCCAGCAGCGTTGCACCACTCCAGGCGCCGAGAATCGCACCAAAGCGGCCAATACCCAGCATCCACGATACGCCTGTGGCCCGGCCCTGGGTGGGATAGAAGCGCGCCGCCAGCGATGGCATTGCCGACTGCGCACCGTTCACGCACATACCCGCGACGAGCACCAGCGTGGCTAGCAGAGTGATGTTGCCCAGGCTCTGCCCCACTGCGTAGGCGAACACCCCGGCCAGCAGATAGAAAATGCCGATCACCTTGTGCGGATTGAAACGGTCCATGGCCCAACCCACGCCGACTGCACTTAGCACGCCGCCAAACTGGAACAGCGCGCCGATGAACGCGGCCTGTTCCATGCTCGCGCCGCTGTCACGCATCAGGGTTGGCAGCCAGCTGGTCAGGAGGTAGACGATCACCAGGCCCATGAAATAGGTCAGCCACAGCAACACGGTGCCCAAGCCATAGGTGCCAGAGAAGATCACCGCGAACACGTTGCGTGCAGCCACCGCCTTTTGCTCCGGCACGCTGAAACTGCCTGCCTCAGCCACCACTTGCGGCGCGATTGGCGACAAGGTCTTGCGCACCTTGTCGGTACCGCGGTTGCGCACCACCAGGAACCGCGCCGACTCCGGCAGCCAGACCATCAGCACCAGCGCCAGCAGCAACGGCAGCACGCCACCGATGACCAGCAGGCTGTGCCAGCCGTAGGCCGGGATCATCTTGGCGGAAATGAAGCCACCACCCGCCATGCCCAGGTTGAAGCCACAGAACATGCTGGTCACCAGCAGCGACTTGAGGCGCTCCGGCGTGTATTCGGACAACAGCGTGGTAGCGTTGGGCATGCCTGCACCCAGGCCCAGGCCCGTCAGGAAGCGCAGTACCAGCAACTGGTCGACGTTGGTGGCATAGGCCGAGGCCAGGCTGAAGCCACCGAACACCAGCACCGCCCCCACCAGCACGCCTTTGCGGCCGAAACGGTCAGCCAGCGGCCCGGAGCCCAGGGCGCCGAACACCATGCCGATCAACGCGGCACTCATGACCGGCCCAAGGCTGGCGCGGTCGATCCCCCACTCTTGCGACAGTGCCGGGGCGATGAACCCCATGGCAGCGGTGTCCAGGCCGTCGAGGAAGACGATCAGGAAGCACAGCAGCACGACCCGCCACTGATAGCGGGACAGCGGCTGCTGATTGATGAATGACTGAACGTCGAGGCTTTTGCCGACGTTGGTTTGCGCTTGGTTCATTATTGTTATCCAGAATGTGGGGCACAGTCAGGCCATTGCACGCGGGCATCCGGTACAAGGGCGATGATTGGGGTATATGGCCTGGGTCAGCCTGGATATAACGATACTGCATGCGGGTGCGGCCGCAGCAGCGAGGTGACAGTATTCATGAGTGAGTGCCTCTAGTGTTTTTCTTGTTCGGTCGGCTAGCCGACCGTTGCGAGAGACATTAATCAGCCGGCCGAGGTGACGCAATTCACCCGGCACGACACTGTGCGTTTATCGCACAGGAAACGGTTTTGCCTGTTCTGATCCGGGGCCGCAAAGTGCTCCCTGTGGTCTCAACCAAACAACTGGTGGCAAAGGTCCCGGCTGGCTGCCAGCAAAATCGGCAAGAACCGCTGCTCCAGTTCACTGCGGGTCACCCGCCCGACATGGGTACTGACGTTCAGCGCAGCCAACACCTGCCCCGAAGCGTCATACACCGGCACGGCAATCGATCGCAGCCCCTGTTCCAGTTCCTGGTCTACCACGCACCAGCCCTGGGCGCGCACCTGCTGGATGCAGGCGAACAACGATTCGGGGTCATTCAGGGTGCGGCTGGTGCGCGCCTTGAGGTCGGCACGTTCCAGGTACTCACGCAGGCTGGTGTCATCCATGGCCGCCAGCAGAATGCGCCCCATCGACGTGCAATAGGCCGGCAGGCGCCCGCCCACCGACAGATCGACCGAGATCAGCCGCTCGACCGTGGCCGAACGGGCTATATAAAGGATGTCGTCGCCTTCGAGGGTGGCCATGTTGGCCGCCTCATGCAGCTGGTCGCTGATGCGATCCAGGTACGGCTGTGCAGAAATTGCCAGCGGCGTCGACGACAGGTAGGCATGCCCCAGGGTCAGCACTTTGGGCAGCAGCGAATAGGTACGCCCGTCGGTGGTGGCGTACCCCAGCTTGATCAACGTGTGCAGGCAACGGCGCACCGCCGCGCGAGGGATTTCGGTACGGTGGCTGATCTGGGCGATGGTCAGGTGGCGCTTGCGCTCCTGGAATGCCTGGATCACGGCCAGGCCACGTGCCAGCGAGGTCATGAAGTCCGGGTCACCGGTAAAGGCCTGGATGCGCTTGGCCGGGGAAGCCACGATCGGCGGCGCCATGGCAGCCGAAGCAGGTCGCGCCACCTCGGCATTGCCGGAATCGTTGCCCAGGGTTTCGTCACTCATCGCACACCTCAAAAAAAACACCGGTTCGTGCGATTATCGAACAAACGGCCGATAATCGCAATTGACCGCCGACACTTTTGCTTATACCTTTCCCATGCCACTTGTGGCTTCTTTGGAGAGACTGGTCAGGTACCCACCGTAGAAGTCCCCAGGCAACGGCCTCGCCTTTCGGCGAGGCCGTTTTTCATTACGGCCCGCCCTGACATTGCAACGAACTTCTATCCGCCATTCCTTTCAAACTTTGTACGAAAGGTCCCAACTGTTCGCGGGCACAATCTGCTACTTACGCCAGATGATGTCAGGGTTGCGTAAATTATCGATGTTCGGCGAATTATCGGTTGCTATAATCGATTGCGCAGGCCCTCCGCTTACCGTGGTCGTTGAACCTTCCGCTTTATCAAGCCGTTGCGGCCAGCAAGGCAAATGCATGTTGCACAATGCATGACAACAGTCATTACACTTATTTCAGGTACTGCACGTGACGAAAGATGAACTGCGCGCGGAACTCGAGCGCCAGGCTGAACGTTACAAGGATGTTTATGGTGGCGAAGTCACCACATACGCCGCACAACCGGATCCGGAACGCAAACCCTGGCGCAAGCGTGCCAGCGTTCGCGACCAGGCCTTCAGCCAGGAACTGGAACGCATCGAAAAAGAACTGCGCAGCGACAACCCCTGAGTCTCGGGGCCCTCTGCGCATCGTCGCCCGGCCTACCCGGGCGAGCTCGATCTTTACTGTCTGGCCGATGATGAAATGGAATCACACAAATTTCATACAGGCGTTTGAATTTTTGCGAAATGGATTTTTCTCAAGCTTTCGGCCTTTTTTCGCCCTATTTTGTGATTTTTAGCCGCTATTTACCTCCCGTGCCGCCCCCCTCTGCATGGCGCGCTTGCACCATGAAGACTGTCATCTGCCTGTTACAGGTGCATCGATTGCCAAGGTTTTCTGGCATAATCCCGCCCCCCTAAGACCCGCCAGACAACCTTCATGATCGATTTATTCAGCGGACTGGATGCCTGGGTGTTGGTGAGCCTGCTGCTCGCCTTGACCTTCGTACTCGCCTTCGAGTTCATCAATGGCTTTCATGACACCGCCAACGCGGTAGCTACCGTCATCTATACCAAAGCCATGCCGCCGCACCTCGCCGTGTTCTTCTCCGGCGTGTTCAACTTCCTTGGCGTTCTGCTCGGCGGTGTAGGGGTGGCCTATGCCATCGTGCACCTGTTGCCGGTAGAGCTGCTGATCAATGTGAACACCGGCCACGGCCTGGCCATGGTCTTCTCGTTGCTGGCTGCGGCCATCACCTGGAACCTGGGCACCTGGTACTTTGGCATCCCCGCCTCCAGTTCGCACACGCTGATCGGCTCCATCCTCGGTGTCGGCCTGGCCAACGCCCTGATCAACGACATTCCGCTGGGCGACGGCGTCAACTGGCAGAAAGCGATCGATATCGCCATGTCGCTGGTGGTCTCGCCAATGGCCGGCTTCGCCGTTGCTGCCCTGGTGCTGATCGGCCTGAAATGGTGGCGCCCGCTGTCGAAGATGCACAAAACCCCGGAACAGCGCCGCAAGCTCGACGACAAGAAGCACCCGCCCTTCTGGAACCGTCTGGTCCTGGTGGTTTCCGCCATGGGCGTGAGCTTCGTGCACGGCTCCAACGACGGCCAGAAAGGCATCGGCCTGATCATGCTGGTGCTGATCGGTATTGTCCCGGCCAAGTTCGTACTCGACCTGAACAGCACCACCTACCAGATCGAACGTACTCGCGACGCCACCCTGCACATGAGCCAGTTCTACCAGCGTAACGCTGCCACCCTGGGCGAGTTCCTGGCACTGGGCAAGGCCAAGGCCAGCGACCTGCCGGAGCAGTTCAGTTGCAACCCGCAGCAGACCGAGCCGACCATTGCTGCGCTGCAGACCTCACTGAAGGGCGTGACGGACTACCACAGCCTCGATGCCGAGAAGCGCGTTGAAGTGCGCCGCTATCTGTTGTGCCTGGATGACACGGCGAAGAAGGTTGGCAAGCTGCCAGGCCTGGACGCCCGTGAAAAGTCCGACCTTGAAAAACTGCGCAAAGACCTCACCGCCACCACCGAATACGCCCCGTTCTGGGTGATCGTGGCCGTCGCCCTGGCCCTTGGCCTGGGCACCATGGTTGGCTGGAAGCGCGTGGTGTTGACGGTGGGCGAGAAGATCGGCAAACAAGGCATGACCTATGCCCAAGGCATGTCGGCACAGATCACCGCAGCCTGCGCCATCGGCATGGCCAACGTATTCGCCCTGCCGGTATCGACCACCCATGTGCTGTCGTCCGGTGTGGCCGGCACCATGGTCGCCAACAAAAGTGGCCTGCAAGGCGGCACCGTGAAGACCATCCTGCTGGCATGGGTCCTGACCCTGCCTACCTCGATGGGCCTGGCGGCCGGCCTGTTCTGGCTGGCGTCCAAAGCCATTGGCTGAGTGACACCGCAATGAATGAAGGCGCCCTCGGGCGCCTTTTTCATAGCCGTTATGCCTGCCGAAGCAGCCTTGTGCTACCAAGGGTATGGGCGCGGCGCAGGAAGACTACCTTTTCTTGCCCCCTAACAACGACCCCATCAAGCCGCGCACCAACTGCCGCCCCAACTGGTTGGCCGCCTGGCGCACTGCCGACTTGATCGCCTGCCCCGCTGCACTCTGCAAGAACTCACCCGCCTTGTCGGCAAAACTCTCTTCATCCGCCTTCGGTTGTGGCGCCGGCTCCACCGGCTCGCCCTTACGCTGGCTCAGCATTTCATAGGCAGACTCACGGTCCACCGGTTTGTCATAGCGCCCCGACAATGGCGAAGCCGCAATCAGCGCACTGCGCTCAGCCGCACTCAGTGGCCCGATACGCGACTGCGGCGGTGCAACCAGCACCCTCTGCACCATGGCCGGCGTGCCCTTCTCTTGCAACGTACCCACCAGCGCTTCGCCAATACCCAGTTCGGTCAGCACCGCCAGGGTGTCGAACGTCGGGTTGGGGCGGAAACCATCGGCTACCGCCCGCAGCGACTTCTGCTCCTTGGCCGTGAACGCCCGCAAGCCGTGCTGAATGCGCAAGCCCAACTGGGCCAGCACCGCGTCGGGCAAGTCACCCGGCGACTGGGTAACGAAATAGACCCCCACCCCCTTGGAGCGGATCAGCCGGACCACTTGCTCAAGACGGTCCTGCAACGCCTTGGGCGTGCCGTTGAACAGCAGGTGTGCTTCATCGAAGAACAGCGCCAGCACCGGCTTGTCGGCATCACCGCGCTCGGGCAACTGCTCGAACAATTCGGCCAGCAGCCACAACAGGAACGTCGCGTACACCTTGGGTGCCTCGTGCACCAATCGGCTGGCATCGAGCAAGTGGATACGTCCACGTCCATCCGGATCAGGGCGCAGCAGGTCCTCCAGTTGCAATGCCGGCTCGCCGAACAGTGCCTCGGCGCCCTGCTGCTCCAAGGTAGCGAGCCGGCGCAACAAAGCCTGGGTGGAGGCCGTGGTCATCAGCGCGCTGTCTTCGCCGAGCAGCTGCGGGTTGTCCTTCAGATGCGCCAGCAGGGCCTTGAGGTCTTTGAGGTCCAGCAGCAGCAGGCCTTCGCGGTCGGCCACCTTGAATGCTGCATAAAGCGCCGCCTGCTGGCTGTCGGTCAGTTCCAGCAAGTTGCCCAGCAACAACGGCCCCATTTCACTGAGGGTGGTGCGCAGCGGGTGGCCAGACTGCCCGGCGATATCCCACAAGCTCACCGGGTAAGCCCTGGGCGTATGCCCCAGCCACGGCATGCCGGCGATGCGCTCAGCCACCTTGCCCTGTGGCGCACCGGCAGCACCCAGGCCACAAAGGTCGCCTTTGACATCCGCGGCGAACACCGCCACCCCTGCGTCGCTGAACACCTCCGCCAGGCGCTGCAGGGTGACGGTCTTGCCAGTACCGGTTGCGCCAGCCACCAGACCGTGGCGGTTGGCCAGGCGCATTGCTTGCCCGACTGGCTGGCCATCCGGGCCCGCGCCTACAACGATGGTCGAAAATTCCGACATCTCTTTAATCCTCTGCTCAAGCTTTAGCTTAATTCGGCCGATACCTGTGGGTGTTATTCGCCTTAATAGAGAGGAACAGCCGAAAAGGGACTTTTCGGGATGTTGCACAACCTACGGCTCCACTCGTGCGAACGCCTGATATAAAACCTTAGCGGAACCGATTACGCCATGAACAAAAGCCTTCGTTTCAGCCACAAGATTCTTTTGGCGGCATCACTGATCGTGATACTCGCCTTCAGCCTTTTCACCCTCTACAACGATTACCTCCAGCGTAATGCGATCCGCGAGGACCTGGAAAATTATCTGGCTGAAATGGGCGCCTCCACGTCGACCAACATTCGCAACCTGTTCGAGGGCCGGATAAAACTGGTGGAAAACCTGGCGCAGAACATTGCCCAGGACCCGGCCAACGCCGAAACCCTGATGGGTCAGAATGCGCTGATATCCAGCTTCCTCACGGTCTACCTGGGCAAAGTCGACGGCGGTTTCAGCGTGCGCCCGGACGCGAAGATGCCCGACGGCTACGACCCGCGCACCCGCCCTTGGTACAAGGACGGCATGAATGCCAGCGGCGCGACGCTGACCGAACCCTACATCGACATGACCACCAACAAGATGGTCATCGGCATCCTCAGCAAGGTCTCCAGCAGCGTTGGCGTGGTCGGCGGCGACCTGGCCCTGGACGGCCTGGTGCAGATCATCAACTCGCTGAACTTCGGCGGCATGGGATACGCCTTCCTGGTCAACGACCAGGGCAAGATCCTGGTGCACCCGGATAAGGATCTGGTCATGAAGTCGCTGTCGGACCTGTTCCCGCAGCACACGCCGAAACTGACCGGCGAGCTGACCGAAGTGCAAAGCGATGGCCAGACCCGCCTGCTGACCTTCAGCCCGATTACCGGCCTGCCGTCGGCGAACTGGTACATCGGCCTGTCGGTGGACAAGGACAAGGCCTTCTCGATGCTCAGCACCTTCCGCACCTCTGCGGTGATCGCCACGGTAGTGGCAGTGGTGATCATCATCGGCCTGCTCGGCCTGCTGATCCGCGTGTTGATGCAACCGCTGCACACCATGACCCGCGCCATGGAAGACATCGCCGAAGGTGAGGGCGACCTGACCAAGCGCCTGCACATCCACAGCCACGACGAATTCGGTGTCCTCGGCAACGCCTTCAATCGCTTCGTCGAACGCATTCACAGCAGCATTCGCGAAGTGTCCTCGGCCACCGAGCAGGTCAACGAAGTGGCCCTGCGGGTGATCAGCGCTTCGAACTCGTCGATGACCAACTCCGACGAGCAGTCCAACCGCACCAACAGTGTCGCCGCCGCCATCAACGAACTGGGCGCTGCGGCTCAGGAAATCGCCGGCAACGCCGCCCAGGCTTCGCAGCACGCAAGCTCCGCGCGCCTGCTGGCCGAAGAAGGCCAGCAAGTGGTCGAGCGCAACATTGCCGCGATGAACCGCCTGTCCGACCTGATCGTCACCTCCAGCGCGCACATCGAAACACTGAACAGCAAGACCGTGAATATCGGCCAGATCCTGGAAGTGATCACCAGCATTTCCCAGCAGACCAACCTGCTGGCGCTGAACGCCGCCATCGAAGCGGCCCGCGCCGGTGAGGCCGGGCGTGGCTTTGCCGTGGTCGCCGATGAGGTGCGCAATCTGGCGCACCGCACCCAGGAGTCGGCGCAGCAAGTGCAGACCATGATCGAAGAGCTGCAGGTCGGTGCCCGCGAGTCGGTCGACACCATGGAGCAGAGCCAGCGCCACAGCCAGGACAGCATGCAGATCGCCAACCAGGCGGGTGAGCGACTGGACAGCGTTACCGTGCGCATTGGCGAGATCGACGGCATGAACCAGTCGGTGGCCACTGCCACCGAAGAGCAGACCGCCGTGGTCGAGGCGATCAACATGGACATCAACGAGATCAACATGCTCAACCAGGAAGGCGTGGAGAACCTGCAAGCGACCCTGCGCGCCTGCTCCGACCTCGAGCAGCAGGCTGGCCGCCTGAAGCACCTGGTGGGCAGCTTCCGTATCTGATAGAGGCTACACATTCGCCTGGCGCAGCCTCTGCGCTGCGCCAGGCATTACGCACTCCCCTCCTCTCAAACCGATCGAACAAACTATCCTTCTGATAGGTCCACCTTTAGGCATTTCATCGCCGGCAATTCAACGCCGGATGACAGACCCGAAGACGATCCCGGAGGGATGCTGATCGTGCACATCGCCGACATCACCATGTTCTACGCCCCGGCCAGCGGTGGCGTACGTACCTATCTTGATGCCAAACATCACCGTCTCGACGCCATTCACGGCGTACGCCACAGCCTGTTGATTCCCGGTGCCAGCGCCCAACACGGCGATGGCATCTATCAGGTACCTGCGCCGCCCTTGCCGTTTGGCAAGGGTTACCGCTTTCCGGTACGCCTGGCCCCCTGGTGCAATACACTGCGCACGCTCAAACCCGACCTGATCGAAGTTGGCGACCCCTACCTGACCGCCTGGGCGGCGCTGGAGGCGCGGCGCCAGCTCGACGTGCCCGTGATCGGTTTCTACCATTCCGACCTGCCGTTACTGGTCAGCAACCGCATGGGCAACTGGTTCGCACCCAATGTCGAGGCCTACGTCAGCAAGCTCTACGGCAATTTTGATCGGGTACTGGCCCCCAGCCAGGTGATGGCCGACAAACTACGCCGCTTGGGCGTGCGCGATGTCCATGTGCAGCCGCTGGGCGTTGACCTTGCCACTTTCCACCCCTCCCGGCGCGACCCACATGTACGTGCCGAACTGGGCATTGCCGACACCAGCCGCCTGTTGATCTTTGCCGGCCGCGGCTCGCGGGAAAAGAACCTGCCGGTGCTGCTTGACTGCATGCAGCGACTCGGCGACCCCTACCACCTGTTACTGGTGGGCTCGAACATGCCGGCCAGCGTGCCGCACAACGTCAGCGTCATCGATCACTTCTGCCCAGCTGCAGAGGTGGCCCGGCTGATCGCCAGCGCCGACTTGCTGGTGCATGCTGGCGACCAGGAAACATTCGGCCTGGTCATTCTCGAAGCCATGGCCAGCGCCACCCCCGTGGTGGCCGTGCGCGCCGGTGCGTTCCCTGAAATCATCAACGAACAGTGTGGCCGCCTGTGCACGCCCAACGATGGCCGGGCCATGGCGTCCGCCGTGCGCGAGGCGTTCGAGGCAGGTATCCGCGAGCTCGGCGTGCAGGCCCGTCACCATGTAGAGCAACATTATTCATGGGATAACGTGGTAGCTGGCCTGCTCCAGCACTACCAGGCCGTGCTCGGCCATCAGCCGCAGGTGCGCGCCCATGCTTGAGCCTTCCGCCAGCCAACGCAGCCTCATGCTGGTGTTGCATGATGTTGCCCCGGAAACCTGGCCGGACTATGAACCGTTCGTAGGGGCCGTGGACGCGCTGGGCAACGTGCCAATGACATGGCTGGTAGTCCCGGACTTCCATCGACGCAATCCGCTGCACCAGGCACCTTCGTTCTGCCGTCTGCTGGACGAACGCCTTGCCAAAGGCGACGAACTGGCACTTCACGGCTATGCCCATGCTGACGAAGGCCCCGTACCGCGCAGCCCCGTCGACTACTTCATGCGGCGCATTTATACCCATGAAGGCGAGTTCTACAGCCTTGATGAGAACGAAGCGCTTACCCGGCTACAGGAGGGCCTGGCACTGTTCGAGGACCAAGGGTGGCCTGTGGCAGGGTTTGTCGCACCGGCCTGGCTCATGAGCCAGGGCACGCGGCAAGCGCTGTGCCGCCTGCCACTGAAATACACCAGTACACCGCAGCATCTGTACCGCTTGCCGGACTTTACGGCCATTGATGCGCCAGGCCTGGTCTGGAGCGCCCGGAGCGCATGGCGTCGCAAACTGTCCCGCACGCTATGCGACTGGCAATGCCAGCGCTGGCGGGGCGCGAGCACGTTGCGCTTGGGGCTGCACCCTGTAGACATGCGCCATCGCTCATCCCGTGACTATTGGTTGCGCACGCTGGAGAGACTGTTGAAGGATGGCCGCGAACCGCTGACCAAATCTGCCTGGCTGGAGCGCCAGGGGGCAGCATGAAGCGCTGGGCCTGGCTGGCGCTGGCATTGCTGGGTGCAGCGCTGGTGCCAGCATTGCTGGGTGGTAGCGAGCTGCTGCCGAGGCTGAGCCGGTTCGACCCGCACCTGCTGCTCATGCTGCTGGGGATGATTCTGTTGTGCTGGGTCATCAATGCGCTGCGCCTGCGCCTGTTGCTGGGTGAGCAGGCAAAACAGTTGAGCCATGCTCGCAGCCTGGGCGTGGTCATGGCCACCGAGTTTGCCATCTGCACCACCCCTGGCGGCAGTGGTGGGCCGCTGACCCTGATGGCCCTGCTGGCGCGAGACCGCATCCGCCCGGCGCGCAGCGGCGCCGTTTTTGCCATGGACCAGTTGAACGACCTGGTGTTCTTCTTCTGCGCAATGCTGGCGATTGCCGGCTACGCGCTGTTCCACAGCCTGGGCCGCAGCCAGGAAAGCATGTTGCTTGGCAGTGCGTTACTGCTGTGCTCAGCACTGGCCGGGGTGATCGGGCTGTTGCGCTACCGGCGCCCGATAATGCGCATGAACGGCAGGCTGTTGCAGCGCATGGGGATGGGCCAGCCGCGCAAACGTCGCTGGGCGCGCAAACTGCTGCACTTCGTTGCAGCACTGGCGCAGACCTGGCGCCTGCCCAAGCGCAGGCTGAGCCTGGTGTTCACCCTGACCTGCATCCACTGGGGGCTGCGCTACAGCGTCTTGTACCTGGTGCTGCGGGGCTTGGGGGTAAACCTGCACTGGATTCCCAGCTTCCTGGTGCAGATGCTGTCGCTCAGCGCCGGCCAATTCAGTCTGCTGCCTGGCGGCGCCGGGGCCGCCGAGCTGACGTCGGCCAGCCTGTTGACACCCTTGGTGGGCAGCTCGACCGCAGCTGCGGCAATCCTGATATGGCGGGCGGTTACGTACTACTTTTATCTACTGGCTGGGGGGCCGGTGTTTGTGTGCCTGCTGGGACGTCCGTTGCTGGAGCGCTGGCGGCGTCAGGCGGGTTGAGCTGTTGCCAGAGTTCGGCGGCGCCGGGGAAGTCGGTGCCATCCGTGTCATCCAGGGCTTCAGGGTCGTAGCGGGCCAGGCAGCCTTCGCCAAGGGTCGGTGGAGGTGAGGCGACGGGGTTGTTGCGTTGCTTGGTCATGGCCGTTTCACCCAGGATTGCCGGGGCGCTCTGCGCCCCTGTCGCGACAGGGCTGCGCAGCAGCCCCGCATCTCACAGCAAGCCGGACGGTGTCAGTCGAACACCACAGTCTTGTTACCATGCACCAGCACGCGGTCCTCCAGGTGATAACGCAGGCCACGGGCCAGCACCATCTTCTCCACATCACGGCCGAAGCGGACCATGTCCTCGATGCTGTCGGCATGGCTGACACGCACCACATCCTGCTCGATGATCGGGCCGGCATCCAGCTCTTCGGTGACGTAGTGGCACGTCGCGCCGATCAGCTTCACCCCACGCAGGGCGGCCTGGTGGTAAGGCTTGGCGCCGACGAACGACGGCAGGAAGCTGTGATGGATGTTGATCACCTTCTCGGCATAGTCCCGGCACAGTTGTGGCGGCAGGATCTGCATGTAGCGGGCCAGTACCACGACGTCGGCCGCATGCTCCTGCACCAGGCGCGACACCTCGGCAAAGGCCGGGGCCTTGTCTTTGGGGTCGACCGGTACATGGAAGAACGGAATACCGTGCCACTCGACCATGCTGCGCAGGTCGTTGTGGTTGGAAATCACGCAAGGGATCTCGCAGTCCAGCTCATCGGTGTGCCAGCGGTGCAGCAAGTCTGCCAGGCAGTGCGACTCACGGCTGGCCATCAATACCACGCGTTTTTTCTGAGCCGAGTCGGTAATGCGCCAGGTCATGGAGAACTCTTCGGCGATCGGCGCAAACGCCTCACGGAAGGCTTCGATACCGAACGGCAGCGATTCAGCGCGGATTTCATGACGCATGAAGAACCAACCGCTCTGCTCATCGGAGTGGTGGCTGGCTTCGTTGATCCAGCCATTGTACAAGGCCAGGAAATTACTGACTTTCGCCACGATGCCTACACGGTCGGGGCAGGCGATCACCAGACGATAGGTGCGCATGAATGAGACTCCAGAACTTCGCAAAGGCGCCTATTCTAGCGGTCCGCCAGAAAAAACGCAGTATTGATCGTTACCGCGATGGCATATGCAAGCCCGAAAACGCCACACGGGCGCTGCCTGACAGACAAGAGGAAACGCACGGGGCATATGTAAAATTTTGTTCACGTAGAGAAATGCTGTCACAGCTTAATTAACAGTTAATTGCCCAATCTTATGTTTACTTGCGAGTATGGGCTGTCTATTATTGCCCCACACATTTCTGAACACGCATTAAGGAACACTCCATGTCCCTGATCAACGAGTACCGCGCCACCGAAGAAGCCATCAAGGAACTTCAGGCCCGCCTGGCCAATCTGTCGCAGGATGACAAGCTGAAGAAAGAACTGGAGTTCGAAGGCAAACTGCGCACACTGATGGGCGAGTACTCCAAGTCGCTGCGCGACGTGATTGCCCTGCTCGATCCAGAGTCGAAACTGAGCAAGGCACCTCGTGGTTCGGTCAAGACTACCGCCACCAAGCGCGCACGCAAGGTCAAGCAATACAAGAACCCGCACAACGGTGAAGTGATCGAAACCAAAGGCGGCAACCACAAGACCCTGAAAGAGTGGAAAGCCACTTGGGGCGGCGACGTGGTTGAAAGCTGGGCAACCCTGCTGGACTGATTATCCGCATACGCCCTCTTGCTTCGCACAACAAAAACGCCGGCACATTGCCGGCGTTTTTGTTTATCTGCCATCAGCCGATGGAATAGCGTTCCTGCAGTTGTCGAGCATGCAGTTGCCAGGCCTCCAACACGCGCCTGCCTGCCTCGTCGGCGCCCTCCCAGGCTTGCTGGCGCGCCTTTTCGAAGTCGCCCAAGGTATTCGGCGCCCCCCACTGCGGGTCGCTCAGGCGCTGTTGGCAGAAGCCATACCAACGTTGCCGCTCCTCGCCGGTCAAGGTTTCAGGGAAGTTACGTGCCCGGTAGCGGAACAACAGCTCCGGCAAACGCGGATCATCGAACATCCATTGGCCATGGCTCAACTGCGCCGGTTCCAGCGCACGAACTTGCTCGCATAAGCGCCGGTCGCGGTCACCTATAAAACCATCATACAACTGCTGTTCCGGGTCCTCACTCGGGGCGAACTCGTCCTTGCCATAGATGTGCTCCAGCTTTTCTTGCCATTGCGCCTGTTGATTGGCCAGTTGTTCACCGCGCGATTGTAACAACGTCAAGTCCAGGCCCAATCGTTGTTGATCGACCGGGCGCAATACGGACAGCGGCGCCACTACCGGACAGCGATTGATCTGCACCAATTTGAGCGGTACCGGTAATTCACCTTCGGCCAATTCATCATGCCGGGTGTACAAGCGCTGACGTAAAACTTCAGCACTTTCCCGCAGTAACGGTAGGGTTTCCTGATGCAGGTCGCAGACAATCAGTGCATTGCGATTACGCGGGTGCCAGGCCAGTGGCAATACGACCCCCAGGTAATTGCGCGCCGCCGAAAAACGCCCGGATATATGCACCAGTGGCTGCAACAGACGGACCTGCTCCATTACTTTATGCTTGCTGCGCAGCTGAAACAGCCAGTCATACAACTTGGGTTGTTTCTGCCGAATCAGGCGAGCCAAGGCAATGGTTGCCCGCACGTCGGAAAGCGCTTCGTGGGCATGACCGTGGTCAATGCCATTGGCCTTGCTCAGCAGTTCCAGACGCAGGCTGGTGCGCCCGTCCTGTTGCGGCCATTCAATGCCTTCCGGGCGCAAGGCATAGGCGGTGCGCACAATGTCGATCAGGTCCCAGCGGCTATTGCCTCCCTGCCATTCACGGGCATAGGGGTCGAAAAAGTTGCGGTAAAGGCTGTAGCGGGTCACTTCATCGTCGAAGCGCAGGGTGTTGTAGCCGGCACCACAGGTGCCCGGTTGCGCCAGCTGGGCATGCACGCGAGTCATGAACTCGGCTTCGCACAGGCCCTGCTCCGCCAGCAGTTGCGGCGTAATGCCTGTCACCAGGCAGGCCGCCGGGTGCGGCAGGATGTCGTCCGACGGTCGGCAATAAAGGCTGATTGGCTCGTCGATTTCGTTAAGGTCGAAGTCAGTGCGCAGGCCGGCCACCTGCAGCGGCCGATCGCAGCGCGGGTTGATGCCGGTGGTTTCATAGTCGTGCCAGAAAATGCTGGAGGTCACGGGGTCGTCCTGTATCAAGGTCGACCCGATTCTAGCGCGATTCTGAAAAATGAACGTTCAGACGGGAGCGTTGGCGGGGCGGAAACTGAAATAGTCGCGCAACGAACGTACGAAATCATCGTACTCGCGCGGAGACTGCAGCAGCATGAAGCCCGAATCGTAGTGCCCAGGCGTCTGGTCCTCGCGGCACCACAGGCAACTGGCAGTGAGGTTGACGAACTGGTGCCCGCCGCCAGGCAGGGGCATACGCAGTTGCAGCTCGTAATCGGGCCCGACCAACACGGGCAGCTGGCTGATGACCATCAACCCATTTTCAGAGGCATTGCCTAGCTGACCGATCTCCTGACCGGTAAAGCGGTTGAACACCTTGAGGACACAAGGTAGCTGATGACGTTCTATGTGGCGCTTGTTGAACATGATCGCGAGTGTATTCCGTACCTGATGCCAGGAATACTAGGTACTGGCGGTTGTTGTAACAGCTGAGTTACAGATTAGCGCAGCACGCGCAGCAAATCCCGTGAAATAAACCACACCTTTGTGTTAGCGCCAAGGTACGGTCGTCACCGGGTTGGCCACGGCCGTTTCTGCACCGCGCAAATGGCCGAGTTTTTCCAAGGTCTGCAGGCGCGCCCGGGCGCGATAGGCATATTCGTTGCCCGGGTACTGCTGGATCAGGTACTGATAGGTCTGCGCCGCGTCCACGTACAACGCCTGGCGCTCCAGGCACTGGCCGCGCAGCAGTGACACTTCGGGGTGGATGAACGGCCGGGCACGGCTGGTGCGATCAACCTGCGACAGTTCGAGCATGACCCGTGCGCAATCGCCGCGGTCGTAGGCGCGGTAGGCATTGTTCAGGTGGTGGTCCATGGACCAGCGGGTACAGCCGACGGCGCTGGCGGCCAAGGCTAAAACGATCAGGGCTCGCATGGGGATCTCCTTTGATGCCAGTGTATCGGCGTTTGCCTGCAAATCTTCACACCCTTTTGCAAGGATACCCTGCCCCGTTCAAATGCCACCCTGCCTTGGTTGCAGGTAGTGCAACGGAACAATGACTACAGCGAGATTCAGGAGTAGCCTTTCGCTGCGCTTCACTATAGGAGTCTGTGCATGAGCATCCGCCGCACCAAAATCGTCGCCACCCTTGGCCCCGCCAGCAACTCGCCGGAAGTGATCGAACAACTGATCCTCGCCGGCCTGGACGTGGCACGTCTGAACTTCTCCCACGGCACGCCGGACGAGCACAAGGCCCGCGCGCGCCTGATCCGTGACATCGCCGCCAAGAACGGCCGCCATGTTGCACTGCTGGGCGACCTGCAGGGTCCGAAGATCCGCATCGCCAAGTTCGCCAACAAGCGCATCGAACTGAAGATCGGTGACAAGTTCACCTTCTCCACCGCCCACCCGCTGACCGAAGGCAACCAGGACATCGTCGGTATCGACTACCCCGACCTGGTCAAGGACTGCGGCGTTGGTGACGAACTGCTGCTCGACGATGGCCGCGTGGTCATGCGCGTCGAAACCGCCACTGCAGATGCCCTGCACTGCGTGGTGATCATCGGTGGCCCACTGTCGGACCACAAAGGCATCAACCGTAAAGGTGGCGGCCTGACCGCACCGGCCCTGACCGAAAAAGACAAGGCCGACATCAAACTGGCTGCGGAAATGGACCTGGACTACCTGGCCGTATCCTTCCCGCGTGACGCCAGCGATATGGAATACGCGCGCAAGCTGCGTGATGAAGCCGGCGGCAGCGCCTGGCTGGTGGCCAAGATCGAACGCGCCGAAGCGGTGGCCGATGACGAGACCCTCGACAAGCTGATCGCCGCCTCCGACGCGGTGATGGTTGCCCGTGGTGACCTGGGCGTGGAAATCGGCGACGCCGAGCTGATCGCTATCCAGAAGAAGATCATCCAGCACGCCCGCCGCAACAACAAGGCCGTGATCGTGGCGACCCAGATGATGGAGTCGATGATCCAGAACCCGATGCCGACCCGCGCGGAAGTGTCCGATGTGGCCAACGCCGTGCTGGACAACACCGATGCGGTGATGCTGTCGGCCGAAAGCGCCGCCGGTTCCTACCCGATCGAAGCTGTCCAGGCCATGGCACGCATCTGCCTGGGTGCCGAAAAGCACCCGACCAGCCAGAAGTCCAGCCATCGCCTGCACACCACCTTCCAGCGCTGCGACGAAAGCATCGCCTTGGCGGCCATGTACACTGCCAACCACTTCCCAGGCGTAAAGGCGATCATCGCCCTGACCGAAAGCGGCTACACCCCGCTGATCATGTCGCGCCTGCGTTCGCATGTACCGATCTTCGCCCTGTCGCCGCACCGCGCCACCCAGGCGCGCGCCTCGATGTTCCGTGGCGTGTACCCGATTGCCTTCGACCCGGCCGCGCTGCCGGCCGACAAGGTGAGCCAGGCGGCGGTCGACGAGCTGCTCAAACGTGGCCTGGTGGAGCAAGGTGACTGGGTGATTCTGACCAAGGGTGACAGCTACCACACCATCGGTGGCACCAACGGCATGAAAATCCTGCACGTCGGTGATCCGCTGGTCGGTTGATCCACTCGTTTCACAGCACAAGGCTCAAGTGCAGCCTTGTGCTGCGAAGAGGCCCCGACAGCAATAAAAAAAGCCCCGGTTCTCGCGAACCGGGGCTTTTTGATGGTGCAGGGGTAAGGCTGGCTTACATCATGCCGCCCATGCCACCCATGCCGCCCATATCAGGCATGCCAGCAGCTGGCTTGTCTTCCGGCAGGTCGGCAACCATGGCTTCGGTGGTGATCATCAGACCACCGATCGAAGCAGCAGCTTGCAGCGCCGAGCGAGTGACCTTGGCTGGGTCCAGGATACCCATCTCGATCATGTCGCCGTATTCACCGGTAGCGGCGTTGTAGCCGAAGTTGCCCGAACCTTGCTTGACCTTGTCAGCAACCACGCTTGGCTCATCACCGGCGTTGGCAGTGATCTGGCGCAGCGGGGATTCAACAGCGCGACGCAGCAGCGCGATACCGACGTTCTGGTCTTCGTTGTCGCCTTTCAGGTCGATGATGGCTGCCAGGGCGCGAACCAGGGCAACACCACCGCCAGGCACCACGCCTTCTTCAACGGCTGCACGGGTAGCGTGCAGGGCGTCTTCAACGCGGGCTTTCTTCTCTTTCATTTCAACTTCGGTGCCGGCACCGACCTTGATCACGGCAACACCGCCAGCCAGCTTGGCCAGACGCTCTTGCAGCTTCTCACGGTCGTAGTCCGAGGAAGTTTCTTCGATCTGGGCACGGATCTGCTTGACGCGTGCTTCGATCTCGGTGTCAGCGCCAGCACCGTCGATGATGGTGGTGTTTTCCTTGGACAGGATGACGCGCTTGGCGTTACCCAGGTGCTCCAGGGTAGCGGTTTCCAGGGACAGGCCGATTTCTTCGGAGATGACCTGGCCGCCAGTCAGGACAGCGATGTCCTGCAGCATGGCCTTGCGGCGATCGCCGAAGCCCGGAGCCTTGACTGCAGCAACCTTGACGATGCCGCGCATGTTGTTGACTACCAGGGTAGCCAGCGCTTCACCTTCAACGTCTTCGGCAACGATCAGCAGTGGGCGGCCGGCCTTGGCAACGGCTTCCAGAACTGGCAGCAGCTCACGGATGTTGGAGATTTTCTTGTCGACCAGCAGCAGCAGCGGGCCTTCCAGCTCGGCAACCATGGTGTCCGGCTTGTTGACGAAGTACGGCGACAGGTAGCCGCGGTCGAACTGCATGCCTTCTACGACGGACAGTTCGTTTTCCAGGCCCGAGCCTTCTTCAACGGTGATCACGCCTTCTTTACCGACTTTTTCCATGGCTTCGGCGATGATTTCACCGATGGAGTTGTCGGAGTTGGCAGAGATGGTACCTACCTGGGCGATGGCCTTGGAGTCGGCGCATGGCTTGGACAGGTTCTTCAGCTCGGCAACAACGGCAGCAGTGGCCTTGTCGATACCGCGCTTCAGGTCCATCGGGTTCATGCCGGCAGCGACGGCTTTCAGGCCTTCGTTGACGATGGCCTGAGCCAGAACGGTAGCGGTGGTGGTGCCGTCACCGGCAGCGTCGTTGGCCTTGGAAGCAACTTCCTTGACCAGCTGGGCGCCCATGTTTTCGAAAGCGTCTTTCAGCTCGATTTCTTTGGCGACGGAAACGCCGTCCTTGGTGATGGTCGGCGCGCCGAAGCTCTTGGCCAGTACCACGTTACGGCCTTTCGGGCCCAGGGTCGCTTTTACCGCGTCAGCCAGAACGTTGACACCAACCAGCATTTTCTTACGAGCGGAATCACCAAATTTTACGTCTTTAGCAGCCATGATCGTTTAATCCTTGAAAAACTTTGGAGTAACGGGAAGTCGGGGGAAATCAGCCTTCGACAACGGCGAGGATTTCGTTCTCGGCCATGACCAGCAGGTCTTCGCCATCGACTTTCACGGTGTTGCTGCCCGAGTACGGGCCGAAAACCACTTTGTCACCCACTTTCACGGCCAGCGCGCGAACTTCGCCGTTGTCCAGAACGCGACCGGTGCCGACGGCTACAACTTCGCCGCGGTTTGGTTTTTCAGCGGCCGAACCCGGCAGGACGATACCGCCAGCGGTTTTCGATTCTTCTTCGCTGCGACGGATGACTACGCGGTCATGCAGAGGACGAAGTTTCATTGTCGATCTCTCCCAAATTGTGGTTTTCATCGGCCGGTTCGACACCGGCGGTTTTGATGCTGTCCGGCGTTGCCGGGGGTGGCCCGCTGTGAGCGAACCACCTGTGTAATGTCTGGTGTTGCCACCAGAAACCTTGCGGTGACCACATACATGAGGCCGCCACATCCAATTACAAGGCTCGAGATAGAAAATTTTTCATCAGGCCAAAAAAAACCGGGGCCGCTTGCGCGGCCCCGGTCCTTCTTACTTGTCGCGGCGCTCGTACTCGCCTTCGATCACGTTCGGGCGGTGGCCGCCATCACGCGGCTGCGCCTGGAAGGGGTCATCCTGGAATGCACGCTGGCGCATGGCCTGGGCCTCGGCACGCTCGCGCATCTTGCGCGCCGCCAGGCGGCGGGTGAATGGCAGCAGGCACAGCACACCCAGCACGTCGCTGATGAAGCCGGGCAGCAACAACAGGCCACCGCCCACGGCCAGCATCATGCCCTGGAACATGTCCTCGGCGGGCAATTCACCGCGCTGCAGGCTTTCACGGGCGCGCAATGCAGTCGCCAGGCCGGCCACCCGCATGACCAGTACGCCCAGGGCGGAGCCGGCGATGATCAGCAGCAACGCCGGGAAGAAACCGATAGCCGCGCTGACCTTCACGAAGACGAACAGCTCCAGCACAGGAAAAATCAGAAACAGCAGTAGAAAAGCACGCATCAAGGGTTCCTCGACGGAAGATAACCTTCCAATAAGACCTCAAATGGATGCCTGCGCTCCGGATTTCAACCCTCGGCTTGCATCACAAGCGGCCAATGGTCGGCGCGAGCCAGCAAAACCAAGGCCTCGCGGACTTGTGTCGGCGTGTTGCAAGTAGTGGGGAAAGGCAACCAGTGCACTGCCTGGCCGATGCGCAGGTGCATGCCTTCGCTGTCTACCCCAACCATCTGCGCCGGTACGTGCTGTGGCAACCCGGTCAATTCGACGTAGTGGGCAATGGCACTGGCGTGATCGCTGTTCATGTGTTCGATCATGCTCCCCTCGGCCTTGCCCGCGAACGGGTTGGCCAAGGTCACATGGTCAAGCCAGTGGATCGCACCGAAGCCGCCGATGTAGCGGTGGCGCACCGGTTGCAGCACCCAGAAATCGAAATCGTGGGCCTTGTGGTAGTCGGCCGCGTCCGGGAAATAGCGGTAATAGCGTTCGGCGGCGGCCTCGATGACGGCCTCGTCGACCAGCTTGTGCGCTTCGGCCATCACCGTCAGGCGCCCTACCGCCTGCACATCCTCGGCCTCGCGCTCACCCACCAGCAGCGAACACTTGGGGTCCTTCTGCAGGTTGTGGGTGTGCTGGGCAATGCGGCTGATCAGGATCAGCGGGTTGCCCTGGGCGTCCAGGCAGTACGGCACGACCGAACCGAAGGGGTAGCCAGGCATCGACCTGGAATGTGTCGAAAGCACGCCGCGGTATTCCTTGAGCAGCAGTTCCCGGGCGGGGCGAATGGCGTTGGTACTCACTTGAGGGCGGCTCCTGGCGGACGGGTTGGGGACAAGATAAGCATTATCAGCTGCCTGTGCCACTGACCTGCATCCAGACGCCTTACCAGGTAACGCCGAAGCCCGCGGTATAGCGTGTCTTGTCCAGGTCACTCTCACGCGTGCCGGTGATGATATCCTTCTCCGCCTTGAGGTTCAGCGAGGCCCACTCGGTGACCTTGTAGCGCAGGCCAACCTCGGCATCCAGCGAGTAGTCGGCCACGCCACCCAGCGGCTTGGCGAACTCGCCGTTGGTGAACAGCTGCACGTTCTTGCCGATCAGGTAGCGGGTGTAATCCCACTTCACGGCCGCAGAATAGAAATTATCCTTGCCGCCGTCCCGGTACTCGAAATCAGTGCGGTTGATCAGTGAGCCCAGCGAGAACGCACCCAGCTCATCGTCCCAGAACTGGTAACCCGGGCCGGTACCCACGGTGCGCTGGCGGGCCAGGTCTTCGATGTGATCGCGCTTGTATTCCGCACGCCCCTGCCAGAACCACTTATCGGTAATGAAGCGGTCCAGCGCGTACTCGGCGCTCCAGTTGTTGGTGGTGGTGACGTCGTCCTTGGTCTCGCGGTTGTACTCACCCTCGGCGTTGTGCCGCCAGCGGCCATGGCGGGCAGTGGTCTTGAAGCCCACGTCGTAATCGTCGGTGTCGTTCTCTGCGCGCTTGTAGTCCAGCGCCACGTCGACATTACCTTTCCACACGAAATCCTCGACCAGCGGCTTGGGCTTCATGATCTGCTCGATGCTGGCCAGCTCCACCGTCTTCGGTGAATCGCCATTGGCCAAGGTCACCTTGCCTGGCTCTGCCGCCTTGAGCGACTTGGCTTTCTCTCCGCTGTAGGCGTCCTGCTTGACCAGCATCTCCTGGTCGCTTTCCAGCGTCTGGACCTGTTTCCAGTCCAGGGCGATGGACCCGCCATAAGGGGTTTCCAGCAGCAGCTTGCCGCCGTCGAATACCTTGATCTTGCCACTTAGCCGGTCACCGTTCTTCATCCACACAGTGTCGGCCCACACTGAAGAGGCACACAGGGAAACAGCAAGAAGGCACAACAAGGATCTAGAATTCATAAACGGGCTTTGTTTGCGGACTATGGGTTCGATTTGACGAAAAAGCCGGGCATTATCCAGATACCCACGACCAGAGCAAGGACAGACCGGGAGTATGCCGTTGAGTTCAACTCTCATTTACCAGACCACCGGTCCGGTTTCATCTGCAGCCCAAGGCGGGCGAGATGTCTGATGGATATGAGCACGCCCTCGATTCGGCCGAGGGCCGACGAACGGCGCTGTATTCAGTACTGGGCCAAGTGCCACCCGGTAAGGTCGTGAGCTATGGCCAACTGGCCGAACTGGCCGGGCTTGGCCGTGCGGCGCGCTGGGTGGGGCGTACCCTGGGGCAGTTGCCTGCAGACACACGCCTGCCTTGGCACCGGGTGCTCGGTGCAGGTGGCCGGCTGAGCCTGCCGCTGGGCACCCCGTCGGGCGATGAACAAAGGGCGCGGTTACGCGGGGAAGGTGTGAATGTAAGCAACAATCGTGTGGATATGACGCGCCATGGCTGGCGCCCAATGGAGCACAGCGGTTAGAGTGCGCGCTTTGTTTTCGAAAACTTGAGGCAGATGTTGGCCCATGCCCCGTAAAACCTGGCGCGCTGCGCTTGCTGCCTATGCCAGCCCGTCAACATTGGTACTTTTGCTACTCGGTTTCGCCGCCGGCCTGCCCTACATGCTGGTGTTCTCGACCCTGTCGGTATGGTTGCGCGAAGCCGGCGTTGCCCGTGAAACCATCGGTTATGCCAGCCTGATTGGCTTGGCCTACGCCTTCAAGTGGGTCTGGTCACCGCTGCTCGACCAATGGCGCTTGCCGCTGCTTGGCGGCCTCGGGCGCCGGCGTTCGTGGCTGCTGTTGTCGCAAGCGCTGGTGGTGATCGGGCTGGTCGGCATGAGCCTGTGCGACCCGCAACAGCATCTCTCCTGGCTGATTGCCATGGCCGTACTGGTGGCTTTCGCCTCGGCTACCCAGGACATTGCAGTCGACGCCTACCGCCTGGAAATCGCTGACGACCAGCGCCAGGCCGCACTCGCAGCCAGTTACATGGCCGGCTACCGGGTGGCTGCCTTGCTCGCCACGGCCGGTGCCCTGTTCTTCGCCGAGTGGTTCGGCTCTACCGGCTTCAGCTACCTGCACAAGGCCTGGGCCGGCACGTACGTGATGTTCGGGGTGATGATGCTGCCCGCCCTGTTCACCACGTTGGTCATGCGCGAACCACCAGTGCCCATGCGCACCCAGCTGTCGGCTGCGCGCTATGGGCTGGTGCACCAGATGGCCTCGGTGTTCGTGCTGATCATCCTGCTGGTCTCGGTACCGGCCAGCTTCACCCAGATGTTCAATACCGGCTGGTCCAGCGTGGTCTCCGGTGATGCCACGCCGCTCGACCTGCTGCTGGAAGACCGCGCCTTCCTGCGCCTGATCCTCTACGTGCTGCTGACCTGGGCCTGCCTGTCGAGCCTCGGCCGTCGTGGCCTGGCTCCCGTGCTGACCCCGATCAACGACTTCATCACCCGCTACCGCTGGCAGGCTCTGCTGCTGCTCGGCCTGATCGCCACCTATCGCATGTCGGACACGGTGATGGGGGTGATGGCCAACGTGTTCTATATCGACATGGGCTTCACCAAGGACCAGATTGCCAGCGTCAGCAAGATCTTCGGCCTGATCATGACCCTGGTCGGCGCCGGGGTTGGCGGCCTGCTGATCGTACGCTTCGGCATCATGCCCATCCTGTTCATTGGCGGCGTAGCCTCTGCCGGCACCAACATCCTGTTCCTGATGTTGGCTGACATGGGGCCGAACCTGGAAATGCTGGTGGTGACCATCTCGCTGGACAACTTCAGCTCCGGCATGGCTACCTCGGCCTTTGTCGCCTACCTGTCCAGCCTGACCAACCTGAAGTTCTCGGCGACCCAGTACGCGCTGCTCAGTTCGATCATGTTGCTGTTGCCGCGGCTGATCGGCGGGTATTCGGGCGTAATTGTGGAGAAGTTCGGCTACCACGACTTCTTCCTGATCACGGCGCTGCTGGGGGTGCCTACGCTGATCCTGATCGCCCTGCAGTGGCATCAGGAAGCCGGGCGGGGGACGCCGGTGGCCGAGGATCACTCTGTGGCTGAGCGGCCCTGAAGTTTTGTATTGCCTGTGCTGGCCTCTTCGCGGGTAAACCCGCTCCTACAAGGCGGCGCGGCCCTGTGTAGGAGCGGGTTTACCCGCGAAGAGGCCGGCACCGGCAATACCGATTATCGAGCTACAGCCCCTTCCCCAGGCCGCCCACCCACCACAAACCACAGCGGCCACAGCGCCAACGCCCCCGCCACCCCCGCCGCCAGGGCAAAATGCAGCAAGCTGGCACCGGCGCCAATCATCGCCAGCAGCGCACCGCCGAGCCCCAGCAAGGCAATGGTGATCATCCCCAGCATGGCCGAAACCAGCCCCTTGCTCTGCTCACTGGAGAACAGCGTCATGCGGTACAGCACCGCATTGGCCACGCCCAACCCCAGCGCATACAACGACATGCCGGCCACCACACTGGTCACGCTCGGCCAGTACCAGGTCGCCAGCACCATCAGGCACAGGCCAGCCAGGTATGGCCAGAGCGCGCCACGCACCAGGGCTGGCAGCGGGTAGCGATCGGCAATACGGTTGATGATCAGGTTACCGAGGATCAGCCCGCCAAAAACCGGCAACTGCCACAAGGCATACTCCAGGGTACTCAACCCCTCATCGTGAATCAGCAGCACCGGCGACAGGCCAATCCAGCCAATCAGCGGTAAGCCGACCAACCCAAGGGCGGCGCTGCCTGCAACGAAGCGGCGGTTGCCCAGCAACTGGCCATAGCCCGCCAGCAGTGGCAGCAGGTGAATCGGCGTGAACGCCAGCCGCGAGCCGTCACGGCGCTCCACGCCCAGGGTTTCCGGCATCAGGCGGTACAGCAGCAGCCAGGCCAGCACCGCGCCGATGGCGAATGCCACGAACAGCCAGCGCCAGTCCAGCCATTGCAGCAGCAAGGTGCCCACCAGCGGCCCGAGCAGGGGCGACAGCAAGGCGATGTTGGCCAACAGGGCCATCATGCGTACGGCATCAGCCTCGCTGAAAGCCTCGTTCAGGGCTGGGTAGCTGACGGTGACCACAAAGCCCAGGCCAATGCCCTGCAACAGACGCAACAGGTTGAACAGGCCGATGTCCTGGACCCAGAAGGTAGCCAGGCAGGCCAGGCCAAAGAATGCGCAGCCGACCAGCAGCAAAGGGCGCCGTCCATAACGGTCGGCCAACGGGCCGATCAGCCATTGCAGTACCACGCCCCCCAGCAGGTACAGGTTGAGGGCATGGGGTATGTATTCGGGGCTGGCGTCGAGGTCGTTGACCACGACAGGCATGGCCGGCATGACCGCATCGCTGGCCAGGTAGGTCAGCAGTTCGAACAGGGCCAGGGTCAGGCCGAACAGCAAGGCACGCAGAGGGGTGATATACAGCAGTGGTTTCATGATGGCGTATCGGGTGTGGCGGGCGGGGTCACGCTATATGCCAGAAATGGCTGGAAATTGCTGTGAGCAAGTGTAATCAGGGTCGAAAAAAACTGGGGCCGCTTTGCGCCCCTTCGCGGGCAAGCCCGCTCCTACACAGAACACGCATGTCCTCGTAGGGGCGGGCTTGCCCGCGAAGGGGCGCAAAGCGGCCCCGGCTTGAACGCGGTATTACTGCGTTGCAGCCTCCTGCACCACGCGAATAACCCGCTGCGGAAACGGAATGTCGATCCCTTCGGCCTTCAACCGGTCACGCGCATACTCGTTGAGCATGAACATCACGTCCCAGTAATCGGAGGTCTTGGTCCACAAGCGCAGCGATACGGTGATCGAGCTGTCGCCCAGCGTCGACACGACCGCCTGCGGTGCCGGGTCTTGCAGAACACGCGGGTCCTTTGCCAGCTCCAGCAACACATTGCGGGCCTTCTGCAGGTCGGCCTCATAGTCAACGCCCACATCGAACACCACCTTGCGCGTCGGCTGGCGGTTGGTGTTGGTAATGATGCCGTTGGACAGGCTGCCATTGGGCATGATGACCGTCTTGTTGTCACCGGTGCGCAGCACGGTGTGGAAGATCTGGATACTGTCGACTGTGCCGGCAACGCCCTGCGCCTCGATCCAGTCACCGATACGGAACGGGCGGAACATCAGAATCAGCACACCACCGGCGAAGTTCGCCAGGCTGCCCTGCAAGGCAAGGCCGATGGCCAGGCCTGCGGCACCGATGGCGGCGACGAACGAGGTGGTCTCGATGCCGATCATCGAGGCCACGCTGACCAACAGCAGCACCTTCAGCACGATGTTCGCCAGGGTGCTGATGAAGCCCTGCAGCGCCAGGTCGGCGTTGCGCAGGCCAACCAGCTTGCCGAGGCGGGCGCTGACCTTGTTGATGATCCACCAGCCAACCGCCAAGGTCAGCAGTGCCAGCAGCACACGGCTGCCGTATTCCATGATCAAAGGGATCCACGTCTGGGATTGGCGGACGAGCTGGTCGACCTCAGCGTTCAAATCCATATTCATCTCCTGATGCCGAGCGGCAAGTACACGGTAGAACAGGCCGCGCGTGTTATTACGCAACCCCGGCCCCCATGGACATCATTTGGCCATCGGGGTTCCGGGCCACCCCCGCATCAGTCGCGGAAGTTGTTGAACTGCAGCGGCATGTCGAATTCCTTGGTGCGCAGCAGGGCAATGGCTTCCTGCAGATCGTCACGTTTCTTGCCGGTTACCCGTACCTGCTCACCCTGGATGGCGGCCTGTACTTTCAGCTTGCCATCCTTGATGGTGGCAACGATCTTTTTTGCCAGGTCCTTGTCGATGCCTTCGCGGAACTTGGCTTCCTGTTTCTTTTCCTTGCCGGAGGCGTAGGGGTCCTTGGTTTCCAGGCACTTCACGTCGATCTTGCGCTTGACCAGTGCAAGGCGCAGGATCTCCAGCATCGCCTCGAGCTGGAACTCTTCCTCGGCGGTGAGCATCACGGTCTGCTCTTTGTCCTTGAACTCGAAGGTGCCTTTGCCCTTGAGGTCGTAGCGGCGGTCCAGTTCCTTGATGGCGTTGTCGACCGCGTTCTGCACTTCGTGCTTGTCCAGTTCCGATACCACGTCGAACGAAGGCATGGTTGTTCTCCCAAAATAAAAGCGCGCTCAGGCTGAAGATGGAGCGCGCTGGGTTTGAAGGTTAAAATGCGGGCTCATTATAACGGGTTGCGAAACGCATATGAGCAGCACCTGGCATATTCTCGGCGCCGGTAGCCTTGGCAGTCTGTGGGCCTGCCGCCTGGCACGCGCAGGCAAGGCCGTGCGCCTGATCCTGCGTGACGGGCAACGGCTGCAGGCTTATCAACAGGCCGGTGGCCTGACCCTGATCGAACAGGAGCAAACCCGGCACTACGCCATACCAGCCGAAACGGCGCAGGCGCATGGCCCGATCCACCGGCTGCTGGTGGCCTGCAAGGCCTATGACGCTGCCCCGGCGATTGCCGGTCTAGCGCCACGGCTGGCCGAGAGCGCCGAAGTGCTGCTGTTGCAGAATGGCCTTGGCAGCCAGGATGAAGTCGCAGACCTGGTGCCGCACGCTCGCTGCATCTTCGCCTCCAGCACCGAAGGCGCCTTCCGCGAGGGGGACTGGCAGGTGCGTTTTGCCGGCCATGGCTTCAACTGGCTGGGCGACCCACGTAACCCCATGATCCCCGCCTGGTTCGATGACCTGCACGAGGCCGGTATCCCCGCAGAATGGACAGTAGACATACTGACCCGCCTGTGGCGCAAGCTGGCGCTCAATTGCGCCATCAACCCGCTGACCGTGCTTCACGATTGCCAGAATGGCGGGCTGCTGGGGCACCTGGGTGAAGTGCAGGCCCTGTGCGTCGAGCTGGCCCGCCTGCTGCGCCGTTGCGGCCAGCCGCAAGCAGCCGAGGGGCTGGAGGAAGAAGTGCAGCGGGTAATCCTCGCCACCGCAGCCAACTACTCTTCCATGTACCAGGACGTGCATGCAGGACGGCGCACCGAGTTGCACTACCTGCTCGGCCATGCTTGCCGCGCTGCGGGCCGTCATGGCCTGCAATTGCCGCAGCTGGAACACCTGCTGCAGCGCTTGGTCGAAAACCTGCGCGCGCGTGGTTTGCCCTGCGACTGACGCGGCCCTTCAACCGGATACGGACATTGCCTTGCCCATGACCTTGCGCCAACGCCTGGAAAACCTCCCGGTCGGGCAGAAGCTGCTGGCGGCCCTGCTGGTATTGCTGGTGACCATCTTGCTGATGGCCAACCTCACCTTCATCAGCGCCGCCTACTGGATCACCCAGGAAAGCATGGCGCCTCAGGCCATGCAGACCATCGGCCGGCTGGTGGCCAATCCTCAGCTTGCAGCCCGCGCCGGCGACACCCCGGAAACGGCCCGTGCCCTGCTCAAGGAACTGGAAAGTTACACACCGCTACGCGCCGCCGCGGTCTACGGTGGCGATGGCCGAATGCTGGCGCAGTTGCAGCATGGCGAGCCGCTGGCCCTGCCCAAACGTTTTCGCAACATCGACGGCTGGCGCCTGATGGAGTTTCGCAGCACTCAGTTGATCCGCATCCCCCGCGATGCCAACCCACCGGCACACTTGCTGCTGGTAGCCAGCAGCGAACTGCCCACGGCCTTCTACACCGGCACACTCAGCGCCAGCCTGGGCATCCTGGTGTTCAGTGTCCTGCTATGGATCGTCATCGCCCGGCAGATCAAACGCCTGATCACCCAACCGATCAACCAGCTTGAGGAACTCAGCCGCCAGGTTACCCGCGAAGAGAGCTACGCCTTGCGCGCCCAACGCGGCAACGATGATGAAATCGGCAGCCTGGCCGAGGCCTTCAACACCATGCTGTCGCGCATCGAGGCCCGCGAGCAGCAGCTCAAGAGCGCCCGCGACGAGTTCCAGAGTGCCTACGACCAGGCTCAGGGCCTTGCTGAAGAAACCCGCCACACCAACCGCAAGCTGGAACTGGAAGTACAGGTACGCAGCAAGATCGAGAAAAAGCTCACCGGTTTCCAGAACTACCTCAACAGCATCATCGACTCGATGCCCTCGGCACTGATCGCCCTCGACGAACAGCTTTACGTGACCCAATGGAACCACGAAGCCACGGTGCTTTCCGGCACACCACTGGACGAGGCACTTAACCAGCCGGTGTTCATTGCGTTCGAGCCGCTGAAGCCGTTCCTCCCGCAACTGAAGGAAACCGTGGAAAAACATCGAGTGGCGAAGATCGAGCGGGTAACCTGGCCCAAGGGCGACGACCTGCGCCACTACGCCCTGACCTTCTACCCACTGACCGGCGGCGGCGGGCGCGGCGTGGTCATTCGTATCGACGACATCACCCAGCGCCTGTCATTGGAAGAAATGATGGTGCAATCGGAAAAAATGCTCTCGGTCGGTGGTCTGGCTGCCGGCATGGCGCACGAAATCAACAACCCGCTGGGCGCTATCCTGCACAACGTGCAGAACATTCGCCGACGCCTGTCGTCCGACCTGCCGCGCAACCAGGAACAGGCCGAAGAGCTGGGGATCGACCTGGCCACGATCAACCGCTACCTGGACAGCCGCGAGGTGCCGCAGCTGCTCGACGGCATTCAGCAGGCCGGCGCCCGGGCGGCGAAGATCGTCACCCACATGCTCAGCTTCAGCCGCCGCAGCAACCGCCAGCTGGAGCCATGCGAGCTGCCGGCACTGATCGATCAGGCGCTTGAAATTGCCGGCAATGACTTCGATCTGGCCATCGGCTTCGACTTCAAGGGGCAAGCCATCGTGCGCCAGTTCGACCCCGACCTGGGGCCGGTGCCATGTACCGCCAACGAGCTGGAACAAGTACTGCTCAACTTGCTGAAGAACGCAGCCCAGGCCATCCACCAACGCCCGCAACCCAGCGAGCCCGGACGCATCACACTGCGCACCCGGCTAAACCCGCCATGGGCGGAAATCCAGGTCGAAGACAACGGCGTCGGCATGCCCGAGGCGGTGCGCAAGCGCACCTTCGAGCCGTTCTTCACCACCAAGGAAATCGGCCAGGGTACCGGGCTGGGCCTGTCGGTCTCTTACTTCATCATCACCAACAACCACAAGGGGCAGATGGAAGTGCAATCCACGCCAGGCCAAGGCACCTGCTTTACCCTACGCCTGCCCCTCACCCAGCCGGCAGCGGCGGTGCCGGCCAGAACGGAGCAATGACATGGGCTACCGCCTTTCGAAGATCTATACCCGCACCGGCGACAAAGGCGAAACCGGCCTGGGCGACGGCCGTCGGGTGCCCAAGGACCACCCGCGGATCGAAGCGATTGGCGAGGTGGACAGCCTGAACAGCCAGTTGGGGTTGCTGCTGGCGGGGCTCGCCGAGCATGGGCTGAATGAAGTGACCACAGTGCTGGCGCCGTGTCAGCACCGCTTGTTCGACCTGGGTGGCGAGCTGGCGATGCCCAGTTACCAGGCGTTGACCCTGGCGGAAGTGGAACGCCTGGAGGCGGCCATCGATGTGTGGAATGAAGAGCTGGGGCCGCTGAAGAACTTCATTCTGCCCAGTGGTTCGGCGCTGGTGGCGCAGGCGCATGTGTGCCGCAGTCTGGCGCGCAGTGCAGAGCGCCGGTGTCAGCAGTTGAATGCCGTGGAGCCGCTGGAAGGCGTTGGTTTGGCGTATATCAACCGGCTTTCCGATCTATTGTTCGTGGCGGCGCGGATCATCGGGCGGCGCCAGGGGGTGGCTGAGGTTTTGTGGCAGCCCGCCGAGAAACCGAAAGGCTGATACTTCTGGGGCTGCTTTGCAGCCCATTCGCGGGCCTGCCCGCTCCCACAGGTTTCGAGCAGGCTTGAAGCTTGTGAGTTTCCTGTGGGAGCGGGCCCCGCGAATGGGCCCCGCAGCAGCCCCTGTTACAGGGGACTCAAACCTGTGGCCAGAACGCCCGGATCCCGGCCACACCCTGTGCACCCGCCTCCCAGGCCTGCTGGCGCTCACTCGGCCCTACCCCACCCAGCAGATAAACCGGCTTGTTGAACCCGGCAATCACGCGCTGCGCCTCATCCCAGCCCAGCGGCACCGCATCCGGATGCGTCTGGGTCGCCTGCACTGGCGACAAGGTGACAAAGTCCACGCCCATCTGCTCAGCCAGCGCCAGCTCTTCGGCACTGTGGCAGGATGCCGCCAACCAGCGCTCCTTGGGGAACGGCCGGCCCCTGGCGGCGTACTTGCGCAGCTGCGCGGCCGTCAGGTGCCAACCGGCCGCCGGGAAATCACCCAGCCATTCCAGTGGCCCTTTCAGCATCAGCTGCGCCTTGCCCGCACACAGCCCGACCGCATCCACCGCCACGTCGCGGTACTTGGGGTCGTACATGTCCGGGGCACGCAACTGGATCAGACGGATGCCATTGGCCACGGCCTTCTGGATGCCCTTGAGCAGCTGCGGCACCTCCAAGCCATCCGGGGTGATCAGGTACTGGTCCGGCAGGCGCGCAGCGGCGACGATCGGTTTGTTGGCCTCGGGGAATTCGTACTGCGGCAAATCGCGCGGGGCAACCCATTCCAGCGGCTGGCCTTCGGCGCCATGGGGTTCGCCAGTGAACGCTTCGACCTCGCGCACGTCCAGCAGCACCTGCTTGTCCGGGTAGTCATGGCTGACCTTGATCAGCGCACGCGACCGGCTTACCTCGATACCCAGCTCCTCGCGCAGCTCGCGGGCAAGCGCTGCTTCGACGCTTTCGCCTTCTTCCACCTTGCCACCGGGGAACTCCCACAAGCCGCCCTGGTGCTGGGTATCGGCACGGCGTGCGATCAGAATACGGCCATCAGCACCGCGAATGACGGCAGCCACTACATGAATCCGTTTCACGCTTCACGCTCCTCCAGGCCTGCCTGTTGCCATGCCTGGAAGGCTGGCCACTGATAAATGGTCTCGATGTAGGCTGCCGCCTCGGCGGGGACTTCTACGCGGTAGGTGCGCAGGCGCACGGCCACCGGGGCAAAGAAGGCATCGGCCAGGCTTGGCTTGCCGAACAGGAACGGGCCGCTGTCCTTGGCCACCACGCGGCATTCGGACCACAGCGCGACGATACGGTCGATATCGACCTGCACGTCCAGCGGCACAGTGTCCAGCGCCTGGTCACGCGACAGGTCGAACGGCATGGCACCGCGCAGGGCGAAGAAACCGCTGTGCATCTGCGCGCAAGCCGAACGGGCCTGGGCGCGGGCGGCTGCGTCGGCAGGCCACAGCTGGGCGTCGGGGTGCTGTTCGTTGAGGTATTCGGCGATGGCCAGGGAATCGGCGATCACACCGTGCTCGGTCTTGAGCAACGGCACCTTGCCGGTGGAGGAGAAAGCGAGGATGCGCTGGCGGGTATCAGGCTGGTTCAGCTTGATCAGGGTTTCTTCGTAGGGCACGCCAGCCAGCTCGAGCGCCAGGGCGCCACGCAGCGACCAGGAGGAGTACAGCTTGTCGCCGATGATCAGGTGATAGCTCATGGTTCGGCTCCATCAGGTTTGTATTGCAAAACCCGCAGGCCGCTGCGCGGCCATTCGCGGGCAAGCCCGCTCCTGCAGGGACCGCACCGCTCCTGCAGGCATTGCAACACCTGTGGGAGCGGGCGTGCCCGCGAAGAGGCCTTCGGATCAGTAGATCAGGTACGGTACTCGGCGTTGATCTTCACGTACTCGTGGGACAGGTCAGTCGTCCAGATGGTTTCGCTGCACTGGCCACGGCCCAGTTCGATTCGGATGGTGATCTCTTCCTGGGCCATCACTGCCGAACCCTGCGCTTCGGTGTAGCTCGGGCTGCGGCCGCCTTTGCTCGCGATGCAAACGCTGTCCAGGTAAACATCGATCAGGCTCACATCCAGCTCCGGTACACCGGCACGGCCTACGGCGGCGAGGATGCGGCCCCAGTTCGGGTCGGAAGCGAACAGCGCGGTCTTGATCAGCGGCGAGTGGGCCACGGCGTAGCCAACGTCCAGGCACTCCTGGTGGTTGCCACCGCCGTTGACCTGCACGGTCACGAACTTGGTCGCGCCTTCGCCGTCACGGACAATGGCCTGGGCCACTTCCATGCACACTTCGAACACGGCCTTTTTCAGCGCTTCGAAAAGCGCGCCGCTGGCTTCGGTCACTTCCGGCAGGTCGGCCTTGCCGGTAGCGATCAGCATGCAGCAATCGTTGGTCGAAGTGTCACCATCGATCGTGATGCGGTTGAACGACTTGTTGGCGCCGTCCAGCATCAGGTCCTTGAGTACCTTTGGCGCCACCTTGGCGTCGGTGGCGATGTAGCCCAGCATGGTCGCCATGTTCGGGCGGATCATGCCTGCACCCTTGCTGATACCGGTAACGGTGACGGTCACGCCATCGTGCTGGAACTGGCGGCTGGCCCCCTTGGGCAGGGTGTCGGTGGTCATGATGCCGGTAGCGGCCTCAGCCCAGTTGTTTTCCGACAGGTTGTCGAGGGCGGCCTGCAGCGCGCCTTCGATCTTTTCGACCGGCAGCGGCTCGCCAATCACGCCGGTGGAGAACGGCAGTACCGACTCGGCCGGTACGCCAGCCAGTTCGGCCAGCTTGGCGCAGGTGCGCTCGGCGGCGGCCAGGCCTGGCGCGCCGGTGCCGGCGTTGGCGTTACCCGTGTTGGTCAGCAGGTAGCGCACGGTGCCCTGTACACGCTGCTTGGACAGGATCACCGGCGCTGCGCAGAAGGCGTTGAGGGTGAACACGCCAGCCACGCTGGAGCCTTCGGCACAGCGCATGACCACCACATCCTTGCGCCCCGGGCGCTTGATACCGGCAGAAGCGATACCGAGTTCAAAACCCGGAACCGGGTGCAGGGTGGGCAAAGGACCAAGACCAACAGCCATTAGAGCGCTCCTAGAAAAAACGATGATGTCGAAAAAGGGGCCGCTTCGCGCCCCATCGCGACACAAGGCCGCCCCCACAAGGATCGCGCCCGATCATGGACGAGCGCGGTACCTGTGGGAGCGGCCTTGTGTCGCGAAAGGGCCGCAAAGCGGCCCCAGGCTTGTACAACGTTAGGTTCAGATCACTCGATCTGACCGTGGCAATGCTTGAACTTCTTGCCCGAACCACACCAGCACGGCTCGTTGCGGCCCAGCTTCTGGTCATTGCGTACTGGCGCCGAGGCTACCGCTACTTCGGCACCCTCCTCGCTCAGTTGCTCACTTCCCAGGCCCGGTGCAGCGGCGTGCTGGAACTGCATGCGACTCGCCAGCTCTTCGGCCTCGCGGCGCAGGCGGGCTTCTTCTTCGGCCGGGTCTTCGCGGCGAACCTGTACGTGCGACAGCACGCGGATGGTGTCGCGCTTGATCGACTCCAACAGCTCCTGGAACAGGCTGAACGACTCGCGCTTGTACTCCTGCTTCGGGTTCTTCTGCGCATAACCACGCAGGTGAATACCGTGACGCAGGTGGTCCATGGTCGACAGGTGGTCTTTCCACAGGTCGTCCAGTACGCGCAGCAGAATCTGCTTCTCGAAGGTTCGCAGGGCCTCGAGACCGGCCTGGTCTTCCTTCTCGGTGTAGGCCGTGGTGATCTCGCTCAGCAGCTTCTCGCGCAGGGTCTCTTCGTAGAGGTGATCGTCCTCGTCGAGCCATTGCTGGATTGGCAACTTGATGGCGAAATCGCTGGCCAGCGAAGCCTCCAGGCCGGCTACGTCCCACTGCTCTGGCAGCGACTGCGGCGGAATGTGCTGGCTGATGGTAGCGTCCAGGACTTCCTTGCGGAATTCGACGATGGTGTCGCCAATGTTGTCGGCGGCCAGCAGGCTGTTGCGCATGTGGTAGATCACCTTGCGCTGCTCGTTGGCGACGTCGTCATATTCGAGCAATTGCTTACGAATGTCGAAGTTGCGGCCTTCGACCTTGCGCTGGGCTTTCTCGATAGCGTTGGTGACCATGCGGTGCTCGATGGCCTCGCCCGACTGCATGCCCAGTGCCTTCATGAAGTTCTTCACCCGGTCAGAGGCGAAGATGCGCATCAGGCTGTCTTCCAGCGACAGGTAGAAGCGGCTGGAACCCGGGTCGCCCTGACGACCGGAGCGGCCGCGCAGCTGGTTGTCGATACGGCGCGATTCGTGGCGCTCGGAAGCGATTACATGCAGGCCACCCGTCTCGATCACTTGCTGGTGACGCTTCTGCCAGTCGGCCTTGATCTGGGCGATCTGCTCGGCTGTCGGGTTTTCCAGGGCAGCCACTTCGGCTTCCCAGTTACCGCCCAGCAGGATGTCGGTACCACGGCCAGCCATGTTGGTGGCGATGGTCAGTGCACCTGGCGCGCCTGCTTGCGCGATGATCTCGGCTTCCTTCTCGTGATACTTGGCGTTGAGCACCTTGTGGTCGATCCCTTCCTTTTTCAGGAGGTTGGACATGTGCTCGGAAGTTTCAATGGTCGCGGTACCCACCAGCACCGGACGGCCCAGCTTCATGCTTTCCTTGATGTCGGCGATGATCGCGGCGTATTTCTCGTCAGCGGTCAGGTACACCAGGTCGTTGTAGTCCTTACGCGCCAGTGGCTTGTTCGGCGGAATGACCATCACGTTCAGGCCGTAGATCGACTGGAACTCGAATGCTTCGGTGTCGGCCGTACCGGTCATGCCGGACAGCTTGGTGTACAGGCGGAAGTAGTTCTGGAAGGTGGTCGAAGCCAGGGTCTGGCTCTCGGCCTGGATGTTCAGGTTCTCTTTTGCCTCGATGGCCTGGTGCAGGCCCTCGGACAGGCGACGACCCGGCATGGTACGGCCGGTGTGTTCGTCGATCAGCAGAACCTGGCCGTCCTGGACGATGTACTCGACGTTGCGGTGGAACAGCTTGTGTGCACGAAGACCGGCGTAGACGTGTGTCAGCAAGCCCAGGTTGTGCGCGGAGTACAGGCTCTCGCCTTCAGCCAGCAGGCCCGCCTGGGCCAGCATCTCTTCGATGAACTGGTGACCGGCTTCGTTCAGCTCCACCTGGCGACTCTTCTCGTCGATGGTGAAGTGGCCTTCCTGGGTGACCTGGCCTTCGACCTCTTCGATGTGCTGGGTGAGGCGCGGGATCAGACGGTTGATCTCGATGTACAGCTTGGAGCTGTCCTCTGCCTGACCGGAAATGATCAGCGGGGTACGCGCTTCGTCGATGAGGATGGAGTCGACTTCGTCGATCACGGCGAAGTTCAGTTCACGCTGGAACTTCTCGTCCTGGCTGAACGCCATGTTGTCGCGCAGGTAGTCGAACCCGAATTCGTTGTTGGTGCCGTAGGTGATGTCGGCTGCATAGGCGGCGCGCTTTTCTTCCGGCGGCTGGAAGGCCGAGACGATACCGACCGACAGACCGAGGAATTCGTACAGCGGGCGCATCCAGTTGGCGTCACGGCGCGCCAGGTAGTCGTTGACGGTGACCACATGCACGCCCTTGCCGGACAATGCGTTGAGGTAGACGGCCAAGGTACCGACCAAGGTCTTGCCTTCACCGGTGCGCATTTCTGCGATCATACCCTCGTGCAGGGTCATGCCGCCGATCAGCTGCACATCGAAATGGCGCATGCCCATGACGCGCTTGCCGGCCTCGCGGGCCACGGCGAAGGCTTCGGGCAGCAACTGGTCCAGTGTCTCGCCTTTGGCCAGGCGTTCCTTGAACTCTGCAGTCTTGCCCCGCAGTTGCTCGTCGGAGAGGGCCACCATCTTCTCTTCGAAGGCATTGACGATACTCACCGTCTTGAGCATGCGTTTGACTTCACGCTCGTTCTTGCTTCCAAAAAGTTTTTTTAACAAAGGCGCAAACATATCGGCAGGATCTTCCACACGTAGGGATGGAGGGCGGCCCCATGAGTCGCCCGTGCAGCCCATAGGCCGCATGCGAACGAGCATTCTACCCGGAAACGATGGTGAGGAAAGTGGTGGATTTCCACGATGCTGATACAGCGTTTTGGCGGGGGCCTGTTTTAGATAGGGGCATTTTCACTGAGTTCAAGGCTTGGCAACATGAAAGCTATCGAGAACCAGTCTTGTCTTTGGCTGCCTGTGCCGACCCCTTCGCGGGTGAACCCGCTTCTACGAGGTATCGATAGCCCTGGTAGGAGCGGGTTCACCCGCGAAGAGGCCGGCACAGGCAACGGAGATGTTAGACTGTGCCCACGTCACCTCACGCGTACCCCCATGGCCTACAAACCCTCCCCCGCCCAGCCGCCCTCCGCCCTGCTGCGCCAGGTGCGCCCGCTGCGCCTGCTGCTTAACCAGGCCGAGCGCCTGGAACACTTGCAGCGCCTGCTGGAAAGCCAGTTGCAACCGGCTGCCCGCGAGCACTGCCATGTGGCGTCCTGGCGCGATGGTACTTTGTTGCTGGTGGTTACCGACGGCCATTGGGCAACCCGCCTGCGCTACCAGCAGAAGCGCTTGTTGGCGGCACTGCAGGCCATGGAAGCATTCGGCAACCTCAGGCGCATCCTGTACAAGGTGCAGCCGCCGCTGGTGCCGGCCAAGCGTGGCGGGCATGCTGCCGAGCTTTCGAACAGTGCGGCCGAGAGCCTGCGCGACACCGCCGAGGGCATTACCGACCCCAAACTGCGCGCAGCACTGGAACGGTTGGCCACCCACGCCCAGGGCAAGC
>NZ_JAOCDI010000026.1:0-85859 GCF_029840855.1 Pseudomonas sp. GD03862 | reverse complement strand
GGGTAAACCCGCTCCTACAAGGGTTACGTAAGCCTCAGGCATACCAGGTCGTTGTAGGAGCGGGTTCACCCGCGAAAGGGCCGGGCCTGAGGGCCAATCTCTACCCGCCGCTCACCGTTGTCGCCGCCACCGTATTCGCGGGTAAACCCGCTCCTACAAGGGTTACGTAAGCCTCAGGCATACCAGGTCGTTGTAGGAGCGGGTTCACCCGCGAAAGGGCCCGCACAGGCAACAAAAAACCCGAAGCCAGTCACCTGACTCCGGGTTTTCACATACCGCCTATGGCGCCTTACTTGGCCACAGTCTCAACAGCACCGCCCGCATTCACCTGGCGACGCGACTTGACCATGTACACCACCAACATCGCAAGCAGCCACACCGGGATCGCATACACCGACACCTGGATGCCCGGGATCATCAGCATGATGCCCAGAATCAGCACCACGAAAGCCAGCACCACATAGTTGCCGTACGGGTACCACAGTGCCTTGAACAGCGGCTTCTGGCCGGTACGGTCGAGGTGCTGACGGAACTTCAGGTGCGAGTAGCTGATCATCGCCCAGTTGATCACCAGGGTGGCCACGACCAGCGACATCAGCAGTTCCAGCGCGTTTTGCGGCATCAGGTAGTTCAGCAGCACGGCGACGAAGGTCACGGCAGCCGACACCAGGATCGAACGCACTGGCACGCCCCGCTTGTCGACCTTGGCCAGCGACGCCGGGGCATCGCCCTGCTCGGCCATACCCAGCAGCATGCGGGCGTTGCAGTAGGTGCCGCTGTTGTACACCGACAGCGCCGCAGTCAGCACCACGAAGTTCAGCAGGTTGGCAGCCACGTCACTGCCCAGCAGCGAGAACACTTGCACGAACGGGCTGCTGCCGTAGCTGCCACCCGAGGCGTCGATGCTGGCGACCAGGTTGTCCCACGGGGTCAGCGACAGCAGCACCACCAACGCACCGACATAGAAAATCAGGATGCGGTAGATGACCTGGTTGATCGCTTTGGGGATCACGGTCTTTGGCTTGTCGGCCTCGGCGGCGGTGAAGCCGAGCATTTCCAGGCCACCAAAGGAAAACATGATGAAAGCCAAGGCCATTACCAGCCCGCTGACACCGTTGGGGAAGAAGCCGCCGTGTGTCCACAGGTTGGCCACGGTGGCCTCAGGGCCGCCGCTGCCGCTGGTCAGCAGGTAGGCACCCAGGCCGATCATGCTGACGATGGCGACCACTTTGATGATGGCGAACCAGAATTCGGCTTCACCGAAGAACTTCACGTTCATCAGGTTGATGGCGTTGATCAGCACGAAGAAGGCTGCCGCCGTGACCCAGGTGGGGATCTCCGGCCACCAGTAGTGGACATACTTGCCGACCGCCGAAAGCTCCGACATACCCACCAGGATATACAGCACCCAGCAGTTCCAGCCCGACAGGAAGCCGGCGAACCCACCCCAGTAGGTGTGGGCGAAATGGCTGAACGAACCGGCCACCGGCTCTTCGACGATCATTTCACCCAGCTGGCGCATGATCATGAAGGCGATGAAGCCGCAGATCGCGTAGCCAAGGATCATCGACGGGCCGGCGGATTTCATCACGCCTGCCGAACCGAGGAACAGGCCGGTACCAATCGCACCGCCGAGGGCGATCAACTGGATATGGCGGTTCTTCAGGCCCCGCTTTAGCTCGCCTGAATGCATGTTTTGTCCACTCATGAACGAAGTCACCTGCATTGTTTTTATCTGTGACGGAATCGGACCCACCGCGCTCGTGGCGCAGCGGAATGGGCAAGGTGGTTACCTTGGGTTTCTTGACCTCAGGTGCCGCCGGAGCGGGTCAACCAGGCGTGATCAAGAGTGCGCGGTACGCAAGAGGGTCACAGGTAAAACGCGGCGCACTGTATACCCCTGCAAACGCGCAGGCGTCAACGCGTTGCATCGTTTCCTCGGGAAAAAACGCAGCGTTCCTGTGGTACAGGCCTTCAAAGGCGAAGTGATCGGCGTACATGGCGCCTCCATTTGTTGTTTTGTCAGCCCGGCTCTTTGGACGGGCTCCTGCACAAGGCAATGGCGGCTATAACACCGTGGGGACGGGGGTTTGGGCAAGGGTGGCTAGCGCCATGGCGACGGCTTTGGCACTGGGGCACCGGCAAGGTTTGTTTACACGATCGGGCTTGATCTGAAATGCAGGCTGAAAACGGCCACATTCGTACAGTTTTCTTTACAGGGCGGATCAAGAACTTGCCAGTCGTCCGAAAAATTCTTTCTGCTCAATATCTTGGGCCGCTTGGCGCGCATTCCCGCAGGCATAAAAAAACCAGCCCGAAGGCTGGTTCCTTGATTACCACGCTGGCTTATCAGCCACGCGGCTTGCCGCGACCACGGCCTGCCGGCTTGTCACCATCAGGCTTGCCCGGACGCTTGCGCATCTCGCTCGGGCGCTCAGCCACCGTGCTGCCACGGGTGGGTTTGCGCGGCGCTTCTTCACGCGGCTGACGCGCCGGGCGTTCGCCAGTAGCGGCACCTTCGTGGGCCGGGCGCAGGTTGCGCACGCGCTCGCCACGGCCCAGCGGGCGGGTCGACTTGCGCTGCAGGCGCTCCATCTTGTCCTTGGCCTTGAGCTTCATGGCTGGCAGCGCGACCGGCTGCAGGCCGACTTCGGCGGCGAGGATGTCGATTTCGCCCTGGGTCATTTCGCGCCAGCGGCCCATCGGCAGGTCGGAGTTGAGGAACACCGGGCCGAAACGCACACGCTTCAGGCGGCTGACCACCATGCCCTGGGATTCCCACAGGCGACGCACCTCACGGTTACGACCTTCCATCACCACGCAGTGGTACCAGTGGTTGAAGCCTTCGCCACCCGGTGCCTTCTGGATATCGGTGAACTTGGCCGGGCCGTCTTCCAGCATTACGCCGGCTTTCAGGCGCTCGATCATCTCGTCGTCGACTTCACCACGCACACGTACCGCGTACTCACGGTCCATCTCGTAGGATGGGTGCATCAGGCGGTTGGCCAGTTCACCGTCGGTGGTGAACAGCAGCAAGCCAGTGGTGTTGATGTCGAGACGACCGATGTTGATCCAGCGGCCTTCTTTTGGCCGTGGCAAGCGGTCGAACACGGTCGGGCGCCCTTCCGGGTCGTCACGGGTGCAGATTTCGCCGTCGGGTTTGTTGTACATGATCACCCGGCGGGTGGCCTCGGCGGCCTCCTCGCGCTTGATCAGCTTGCCGTCGACGGCGATGGCGTCGTGCAGGTCGACGCGCTGGCCAAGGGTGGCCTCGACGCCGTTGACCTTGATGCGACCCTGGCTGATCCAGGCCTCGACGTCACGCCGCGAGCCCACGCCAATGCGCGCCAGCACTTTCTGCAGCTTTTCGCCGGATGGCGGGGTGATTTCGGTTTCTTTCAGGTCTTGCTCACTCATCTGGGCACCTCCCGGTGTAGGAATGAAAACAGGTTTCTGGCGACGAACGCGCCAAAAGGCCGCGCATCATACGCGGTTCATCAGGGGAACGCACTGGAGGGTAGAGGGTTTTGTGGGGCTGGGCATGATTTTCTGCCCAGTGGGCTTTGTGCTGACCTCTTCGCGGGCACGCCCGCTCCTACAGGTACGCGCAACCTTCGGGACCTGTGATACCCCTGTGGGAGCGGGCTTGCCCGCGAAGAGGCCAGCACAGGCAGCAGATCAATCAGGGCTGAGCCTTGATCTCCTCCTCCACCGGAGGCTCAGGCTCTTCTCCCCGCAGATCATCAAAATCGGTTTTCAAACCGTCTTCCATGGCATCCAACTCCACCAACAGGCTACGGAAGCTGGTCTCCTCTTTCGGCTCACCAACCTCCTCTTCCCCAAAGCTGGCATCCGCCAACGCCTGCAGGTGCGCAGGCACCGGCGCATCATCCGGGTCAAGTTGCGGCTCTGGTTCCATTTCGCGCAGCTCGGCCAAGGCCGGCAGGTCTTCAAGGCTCTTGAGGTTGAAATGGTCGAGAAACGCCTTGGTGGTGGCGAACATCGCCGGCCGCCCGGGCACTTCGCGGTAGCCGACCACGCGAATCCACTCGCGCTCCATCATGGTCTTGATGATATTGCTGTTCACCGCAACGCCCCGCACATCCTCGATTTCACCACGGGTGATCGGCTGGCGGTAGGCAATCAGGGCCAATGTCTCAAGCAGCGCACGCGAATAGCGCTGCGGGCGCTCTTCCCACAGGCGCCCGACCCAAGGGGCATAATCCTCGCGAATCTGCAGGCGATAGCCGCTGGCCACCTCCTTGAGCTCGAACGCACGGCCATCGCACGACTTGCCCAGCACCTCCAGGGCCTGCCTGAACACCTTGGGCTCGGGGCGCTCGGCTTCCTCGAACAGCTCGTACAGGCGCTCCAGGGATTGCGGCTTGCCCGAAGCGAGCAAGAAGGCTTCGATCAGCGACGCCAGGTCGCGGGGTTCATTCAGGTTCATTGGGTTCTTCAACTGGCGCCGGGCGAAGCCGCACGTGAATGGCGGCGAAAGGTTCATTCTGCACAAGTTCGATCAGCGATTCCTTCACCAGTTCGAGAACGGCCATGAAGGTCACCACCACGCCCAGCTTGCCCTCCTCGGCAGCGAACAGCGCGATGAACGGCACAAAGGCGCCGCCCTTGAGACGCTCCAGCACCTGGCTCATGCGCTCGCGGGTGGACAAGGTCTCACGGGTGATCTGATGGCTTTCGAACAGGTCGTTGCGGCGCATCACCTCGGCCATGGACATCAGCAGCTCTTCCAGGCTGACCTGAGGCAACAGCTTGCGTACCTTGGCCTGCGGCGCTTCCAGGCGCGGCACCACCACCTCGCGCCCGACCCGTGGCAATTCGTCGATGCCCTCGGCGGCAGCCTTGAAGCGCTCGTATTCCTGCAGGCGGCGGATCAGTTCGGCGCGTGGATCACCCTCCTCCTCCTCGACGTCGGCGGAACGCGGCAGCAGCATGCGTGACTTGATCTCGGCCAGCATGGCAGCCATCACCAGGTATTCGGCGGCCAGTTCAAGGCGCACGCTTTTCATCAGCTCCACATAGCCCATGTACTGCCGGGTGATCTCGGCCACAGGGATGTCGAGGATGTCGATATTCTGCTTGCGGATCAGGTACAGCAACAGGTCCAGCGGGCCTTCGAAAGCTTCGAGGATGACTTCAAGGGCGTCCGGCGGAATGTACAGGTCCAGCGGCAGCTCGGTCAGGGCTTCACCATAGACCAGCGCCAACTGCAGTTGCCGAGGCTCCTCGACCCGTTCGGCCGGCGCCTCAGGCGCTTCCAGCTGGTTCACGCGTTGACCAGGAACGGCGTGGGGTCGCCACAACCTTCGCGGATCAGTTCCGGTTCGTCGCCGGAGAGGTCGATGATGGTCGACGCCTTGAGATCGCCGAACCCGCCATCGATCACCAGGTCGACATGGTGCTCCAGCCGTTCACGGATCTCGTAAGGGTCGGTCATCGGCTCGCTGTCGCCCGGCAGGATCAGGCTTACGCTCATCAGTGGCTCGCCCAACTCGGCCAGCAAGGCCAGGGTGATGGCGTGGTCCGGTACACGCAGCCCGATGGTGCGACGCTTATCGTGCAACAGCAGGCGCGGCACTTCACGCGTGCCGTTGAGGATGAAGGTGTAAGGCCCCGGCACATGCGCCTTCAGCAAGCGGAAGGTGCCGGTGTCGACCTTGGCGTACAACCCCAGTTGCGACATGTCGCAGCACATCAGGGTGAAGTTGTGCGTCTTGTCCAGCCCGCGCAGGCGCCGCACCCGCTCGATTGCCGACTTGTCGCCTATCTGGCAACCCAGCGCATACGCCGAATCCGTCGGATACACCACCACACCCCCCTTGCGGATGATCTCGACGGCCTGTTTTATCAGGCGCGCTTGTGGGTTCTCCGGATGAATCTGGAAAAATTGGCTCACGTAATCGTCCTGTTCATAGCGCCAAAGGCTGTTCATGGCTGAATCGACGCCACAAAGGTGGCAGATCCTCGGGCAAAGGCCGATAGGCACCGATCTCGCCCCAGGTGCCGGGGCCGTGGAAGTCACTGCCAGCGCTTGCCAGCAGGCCGAACTCACGGGCAAGGATGGACATGGTGCCCACTTGCTCGGCAGGCATCATCCCGTTGACCACTTCAAGCGCCTGCCCTCCTGCCTGAATATAGTCGGCAATCAGCCGCCTGCGCTTGCTGCGGGTCAGGTCGTAGTGCATGGGATGCGCCAGGCTCACCCAGGCGTTGGACTGCCTCAGCGTGGCAACGGTTTCGTCGAGCGTCGGCCAGTGCTGCTTGACGTCGCCCAGCTTGCCGGCGCCCAGCCACTTGCGAAACGCTTCACCACGGTCCTTGACGTGCCCGGCCCGCACCAGATACTCGGCAAAATGCGGGCGCGCCGGGGCGTTGCCGCTGTCACCCAACTCGTGCTGCACGGCGCGCGCGCCTTCGAGCGTGCCGGGCATGCCCTTGGCCGCCAGCCGTTTGTCGATTTCTTCGGCGCGCAGCCAGCGGCCGTGGTGCAACGCTTGAATCGCCGCCAGCAACGGTGGCGCGTCGAGCGGGAAGTCATAGCCCAGCACATGGATGGTTGCGCCGCCCCACGTGCACGACAGCTCCACCCCGCTGACCCAGCGCATCCCCAGGTCAGCGCAGGCCTGGCGCGCTTCGGGCAGGCCTTCGAGGGTGTCATGGTCGGTCAGTGCCAGCGCTTGCACCCCATGCTCATGAGCCCGGGCAACCAGTACCGAAGGCGACAGGGCGCCGTCGGAGGCCGTGCTGTGACAGTGCAGATCAACATTCATAGAGGAGCGCTTTCGCTGGAATCGATGTTTGTTATTATGCCGTCACATCCCGATTCTGGCTGCCATTGTGAAACAATTCATCGATTTCATCCCGCTGCTGCTGTTCTTCATCGTCTACAAGCTTGACCCGCGCCCCATGGAAGTCGCCGGCCATCACTTCGAATTTGGCGGCATCTACAGCGCCACGGCCATGCTGATCATCAGCTCGCTGGTCGTGTACGGCGCACTGTTCCTGCGCCAGCGCAAGCTGGAGAAGGGCCAGTGGCTGACGCTGATCGCCTGCCTGGTGTTCGGTGGCCTGACACTGACCTTTCACAGCGAAACCTTCCTCAAATGGAAAGCCCCCGTCGTGAACTGGCTGTTCGCCCTGGGTTTTGCCGGCAGCCACTTCATCGGCGATCGGGTGCTGATCAAGCGCATCATGGGCCACGCCCTGACCCTGCCTGATGCCATCTGGACGCGCCTGAACCTGGCCTGGATCGCTTTCTTCCTGTTCTGCGGCGCGGCCAACCTGTTCGTCGCCTTCACCTTCCAGGACTTCTGGGTGGACTTCAAGGTGTTCGGCAGCCTGGGCATGACCGTGATTTTCCTGGTGGCGCAAGGCGTGTACCTGTCGCGCCACCTGCACGATGACCCTTCTACCTCCAAACCCAAGGATTGACATGCTCTACGCCATTATCGCCAGCGACGTCGCAAACTCCCTGGAAAAGCGCCTGGCTGCCCGCCCGGCGCACATCGAACGCCTGCAGCAGCTCAAGGCCGAAGGCCGCGTGGTACTGGCGGGCCCACACCCGGCCATCGACAGCAACGACCCGGGCGAAGCGGGTTTCAGCGGTAGCCTGATCGTTGCCGAATTCGAGTCGCTGGCAGCCGCGCAGACCTGGGCCGATGCCGACCCGTACATCGCTGCCGGCGTGTACGACAAGGTTGTGGTCAAGCCGTTCAAGCAAGTACTGCCTTGACCTGAGACGGCACGGCCCTCTTCGCTACAAGGCACCCACAAACCTTCGGATCTGTGCGATCGCCCGTAGGAGCGGGTTCACCCGCGAAAGGGCCGAGCCTGCTGGCCAATCCCCACCCACCGTTCACCGTTGCCGCCGCTACCGTATTCGCGGGTAAACCCGCTCCTACGATGGTGGTGGACACACGTCGGTGGTTGGACACAGCCCTTTGTAGGAGCGGGTTCACCCGCGAAAGGGCCGGTCCTGCTGGCCAATCTCCACCCGCCGTTCACCGTTGCTGCCGCTACCGTATTCGCGGGTAAACCCGCTCCTACACAGATTGGTGGTGGACACATCTCGGTGGTTGGACACAGACCGCTGCAGGAGCGGGTTTACCCGCGAAGAGGGCCACGCGTTACCAGCAGTTATACTCAGGCCATCAGTCTGCGGTATCTTTGCCACTGGCGGACCGAATCACCGCCGTCAATGGTTGAATTGAGTGAGTCATGAGCGAGCTGTTACTGATTGATGATGACCAGGAACTGTGCGAGCTGCTCGGCAGCTGGCTGACCCAGGAAGGGTTTTCCGTGCGTGCCTGCCACGATGGCCAGAGCGCACGCCAGGCCCTGGCTGAGCATGCCCCTGCTGCCGTGGTACTGGATGTGATGTTGCCCGACGGCAGCGGCCTGGAGCTTCTCAAGCAGCTGCGCAGCGAGCATGCCGAGCTGCCGGTGCTGATGCTGTCAGCCCGCGGCGAGCCGCTGGACCGCATTCTCGGCCTGGAACTGGGCGCCGACGACTACCTGGCCAAACCCTGCGACCCGCGTGAGCTCACTGCCCGCCTGCGCGCAGTACTGCGCCGCAGCCACCCCACCGCCACGACCAGCCAGATGGAACTGGGTGACCTGGTCTACAGCCCTGCGCGGGGCGTGGCCAGCATCGATGGCCGGGAAATGACCCTGACCCTGTCCGAAAGCCGTATTCTTGAAGCGCTGCTGCGCCAGCCCGGCGAACCGCTGGACAAACAGGAACTGGCGCAGATCGGCCTGGGCCGCAAACTGACCCTGTACGACCGCAGCCTGGACATGCATGTCAGCAACCTGCGCAAGAAGATCGGCCCCCACGCCGATGGCCGGCCACGCATTGTGGCGTTGCGTAGCCGTGGCTATTACTACTGCCTGTAAACACACCGGGGCCACTGCGCGCCCCTTCGCGGCACAAGGCCGGGCTGCACGGCCCCTTCATCTTTACTTTGCCTTTACCATCCCCTGACTGCGCTTGACGGTGATCTCCCTAGACTGTGCTCATCCGGTAATCACCGGCCTATGAAAGGAGAGACACCATGCGCAAGACCCTTATCGCCCTGATGTTCGCTGCCGCTTTGCCGACCGTGGCCATGGCCATGCCTGACGGCGGCCCGCGCCACGACGGCCCGCATCATCGCGGTGATGCGCCTTTCCACCAACTGGACCTGAGCCGCGATCAGCGCCAGCAGATCGGCAAGCTGATGGGCGAGCAAATGCAGCAGCGCCGCGACATTACCGAGCGCTACCTGTCCAAACTGCCGGCCGCCGACCAGAAGGCCATGAAGGATGAGCTGCAAGCCAGCCGCGAAAAGACCGACAGCGCAGTGCGCAAGTTGCTCACGCCTGACCAGCAGAAGAAGTTCGATGAACTGCAAAAAGAACGCGCCGCCAAGAAAGCCGAGTGGCAGGAGTTCCAGGCCTGGAAAGCTGAAAAAGGCGCCAAGGCCCAGTAAGCTGTCCGCCCCATGCCCGGCCCGCATCACTGCGGGCCGGGCTTTTCCCGTTTAGGAGGTGCACTTGCGTTCACTGTTCTGGCGCATCCTGGCCAGTTTCTGGCTGGCCATCACCCTGGTCGCAGGCCTGTCGATCCTGCTGGGGCACATGCTCAATCAGGACGCCTGGATCCTCAGCCGTCACCCGGGCCTGAATACCCTGGCCAGCAAGTGGACAAAGCACTACGAGCAGGAAGGCCTGGAGGCGGCACAGCACTTTCTGGAACGACGCAAGGACCGCTACAAGATCGACGTGCAGGTGCTCGACGATAGCGGTGAAGCCGTGGTGCCCGGTACCTTCCCACGCCGTGCGGCAGCCTTCGAAGCGCGCCAGCACAATGACCAGCGGCGCCTGCCATGGCGCCGGCTGACCGAGGAATACACCAGCCCCGACACCGGCGAAACCTACTTGCTGATCTACCGCATCCCCCACCCGGCGCTGGATGCCTGGCACCGTGAAAGCCTGCTGTGGCCGCTCAGCGCCCTGGGCATTGCCTTGGTCGTGCTGACCCTGTTCAGCCTGCTGGTGACGCTGTCCATCACCCGCCCGCTAAGCCGCCTGCGCAGTGCCGTACACGACCTGGGCCAGACCACCTATCAGCAGAACAGCCTGGCACGGCTGGCAGCGCGGCGCGACGAGTTTGGCGTGCTGGCCAAGGACTTCAACAAGATGGGCGCACGCCTGCAAAGCACCATTGGCAGCCAGCGCCAGCTGCTACGCGACGTGTCCCACGAACTGCGCTCGCCACTGGCCCGGCTGCGCATCGCCCTGGCCCTGGCCGAACGCGCCGAGCCTGAGCAGCGGCAAGCGCTGTGGCCGCGCCTGACCCGCGAATGCGACCGCCTGGAAGACCTGATCAGCGAAATCCTCGCCCTGGCCCGGGTGGATGCCGAACAAGCCCATGCCGAACCGGTCGACCTCAATGCACTACTCGGCAGCGTGCGCAAGGACGCCCTGCTGAGCGCGCCGGATCAGGACGTGCGCCTGGAGGCGCAGCCAGGTTTGAGCTTGCAGGGTTGGCCAACGCTGATCGAGCGTGCCGTTGACAACCTGCTGCGCAATGCCCTGCGCTTCAACCCGGCGGGCCAGCCGGTCGAGGTCAGCGCCGCGCGCGAGCAGGACCGCATCGTGATCAGCGTGCGTGACCATGGGCCTGGGGCGGCAGAGGAGCACCTGGCGCAACTGGGTGAGCCGTTCTTCCGCGCGCCGGGGCAGGAAGCGCCGGGGCATGGCCTGGGGCTGGCGATTGCGCGCAAGGCAGCGGAGCGCCATGGCGGTAGCCTGGTGCTGGAGAATCATCCACAGGGTGGGTTTGTGGCCAGGCTGGAGTTGCCCCTGGCTGAAGCGGCAGGCAGTTGATGGGGTGCAAAGGCGCCAGGCCTCTTCGCGGGTAAACCCGCTCCTACAGGGGATGTGGAGCGGGTTCACCCGCGAAGAGGCCGGATGCCTTGATGCATGAATCAGCCCAAGGCCAGGTTACTCACCCCAGCTACTGACGAAATCAGCCGTTTCCAGCACCGGCGCCGTCCGCGGCTCGGTCAGCGGCGTGCCGACATACAGGTAGCCGATCAGCTCCTCGTTCTCGGCCAACCCCAACCCCTTGTGCACATGGGCATCGAAAGCCATGTCACCGGTACGCCACACCGCGCCGATCCCCTGCGCGTGCGCAGCAATCAGAATACCGTGCGCCGCACAGCCCGCCGCCAGGCGCTGCTCGGACTTGGGCACCTTGAAATGGTCCTGCAACCTGGCCACCACCACGATCAGCAACGGCGCCCGCAGCGGCATGGCACGGGCCTTGTCCAAGGCTGCCTGGCTGGCATCGCCCTTATGCTGCACGGCTTCGGCGAACAGCTCACCCAGCTTCTCGCGGCCCTGGCCTTCGATGGTTAGAAAACGCCACGGCCGCAGCTGACCATGGTCCGGGGCGCGCAGGGCAGCCTGGAACAGCGCCTCGCGCTGGGCGGCATTGGGCGCCGGGTCAGTCAGGCGTGGCACGGAAACACGGTTGAGCAATGCGTCGAGAGCCTCCATCGGCTACCCTCCTGGCAGGTGAATGTGCGGCCATTCTAGCGTTTACATCACCAGACCCATAGGTAGAATGGCGCCCTTCCGTTTCGAGTCTGAGCAGATCACATGGCGTTGCCGACCTTAAGGATTATTGGTTTCATCATCGGCATCTTCCTGATTACGCTGGCCGTGAGCATGGCCGTGCCCATGGCGACCCTGGTGATCTTCGAGCGCACCGGCGACATGCCGTCGTTTCTCTGGTCGAGCCTGATCACCTTCATCGCCGGCCTGGCCCTGGTGGTGCAGGGGCGCCCGGAGCATGTACACCTGCGCCCGCGCGACATGTACCTGCTGACCGTCAGCAGTTGGCTGGTGGTGTGCGTGTTCGCCGCGCTACCGTTCCTGCTGACCCAGCACATCAGCTACACCGACGCCTTCTTCGAAAGCATGTCAGGCATCACCGCCACTGGCGCCACCGTGCTCAGCGGGCTCGATAACATGTCACCGGGCATCCTCATGTGGCGCTCGATGCTGCACTGGCTTGGCGGTATCGGCTTCATCGCCATGGCGGTGGCGATCCTGCCGCTGCTGCGCATCGGTGGCATGCGCCTGTTCCAGACCGAATCGTCCGACCGCTCGGAAAAGGTCATGCCGCGTTCGCACATGGTCGCCAAGTCCATCGTGGGTGTTTACGTCGGTTTCTCGATACTCGGCGCGCTGGCCTTCTGGTGGGCGGGCATGAGCCCGTTCGATGCAATCAACCATGCCATGTCGGCTATCTCTACCGGCGGGTTCTCCACCTCCGACCAGTCATTGGCGAAATGGGATATCCCGGCCGTGCACTGGGTGGCGGTGGTGGTGATGATCATGGGCAGCCTGCCGTTCACCCTTTACGTAGCCACCCTGCGCGGCAACCGCAAGGCGCTGATCCGCGATCAGCAGGTGCAAGGCTTGCTGGGCATGCTGGTGGTCACCTGGCTGGTGCTGGGCACCTGGTACTGGTACAGCACCAACCTGCACTGGCTCGATGCCCTGCGCCATGTGGCGCTGAACGTGACCTCGGTGGTCACCACCACCGGCTTCTCCTTGGGTGACTACAGCCTGTGGGGTAACTTCTCGCTGATGCTGTTCTTCTACCTGGGCTTCGTTGGCGGCTGCTCCGGCTCGACCGCAGGCGGCATCAAGATTTTCCGCTTCCAGGTGGCCTACATCCTGTTGAAGGCCAGCCTCAACCAGCTGATTCACCCGCGCGCGGTGATCAAGCAGAAATACAACGGCCATCGCCTCGACGAAGACATCGTGCGCTCGATCCTGACGTTCTCGTTCTTCTTCGCGATCACCATCTGTGTCATGGCGCTGCTGTTGTCGCTGCTGGGCGTGGACTGGATGACCGCGCTGACCGGCGCCGCCGGCACGGTTTCGGGTGTAGGCCCGGGCCTGGGTGAAGTGATCGGCCCGGCGGGCAACTACGCGACACTGCCTGACGCGGCCAAATGGATTCTGGCGGCCGGCATGCTGCTGGGTCGCCTGGAAATCATCACGGTGCTGGTGTTGTGCATGCCGGCGTTCTGGCGTCACTGAGCACTTCGCCTTCCGCGCCCAGGCGGGCGCGGTACTCGCTGGGCGTGGCATCGAACCAGCGGCGGAACGCCCGATAGAAGTTGCTGGGGTCGGCAAAGCCCAGCAGGTAGGCGGTTTCCAGCAAGGTCATGCCCGGCTGGGCCAGGTATTGTTCGGCCAGTTCGCGGCGCGTGTCGTCAAGCAAGGTCTGGAAGCTGGTGCCTTCCTCCTGCAGCCGCCGTTGCAAGGTGCGCTGCGACAGGTGCAGGGCCTGGGCCAGGGTTTCGCGCTTGGGCTCACCTTGCGGCAGGATGCGGCACAACACCTGGCGCACGCGGTGGCTGACCCGGCTTTCGGAGAAGCGTGCCAGGTACTCGCCGGCAAACCGGTCGTGCAGCACCGCCATGGCCTCGTTGGCGGTCGGCAGCGGGGCCTCCATGTCGGCCCGCTCGAACACCAGCGCATCATGTGGGGCGCCGAACACCAGCGGCGAATGGAACGCCACCTTGTAAGGCTCGACATTCTTCGGCTGCGGCCCCTGCACCAGTACCCGCCGCGGCTGGACCGGCCGGCCACTGAGCCATTTGCACAGCGCCAGCGCACAGGCCAGCGACGCTTCGGCGCTGTGCCGGGTTGGCGGTAGGTGGTCGCCGTGCACGGTCAGAATCAGCGAATAGCCCTCGGGGCCGAGGACGAAACTAAGGTCGGAGCTTTCGGCGATGATGCGCTGGTAGCGCACCAGGCGCTCGAAGCCCTCGGCCAGGGTGCGGCTGGACATCAACGCATAGCCCACCACATGGAACGACGCCGGGCGAACCACCCGTGCCATGTTCAGGCCGATGGCCTCATTGCCCGACAGCTCCACCGCCAGTTGCCAGAGGCGGGTCATGGAATCTTGCGGAAAACGTGCATCGGGGTCGTCGAGGGCGGCAAAGTCCAACCCCAATTGCTTGAACATGGCTCTGCAATCCAGCCCTTCCAGTTCAAGTGCCTTCACGATCCCTGATGCCCAACTGGCTGACGTTGTTCTTTCGCTCATGACAGGCTTCTTTTACCGACCGCTCCTGCGGTGAACCCCAAGGATACTCATTTGGCGCCTATTGTCACTGGTAGGCCCCGTCAGTCACTCTAGACTCGAATCAGGCTCCACGCCGTGTATCTTGTCCAGAAGTATTAATCCCGGAGCACTGCCATGAACAGCAAAGCGCAGTTTCGCAGTTTTGCCGAGTTCTATCCGTACTATCTGGGGGAGCACAGCAACCCCACCTGCCGCCGCCTGCACTTCGTCGGCACCAGCCTGGTGATAGCGCTGCTGGCCTACACCATTGGCAGTGGCAAATGGTTGCTGCTGCTGGCCGTGCCGGTGTTCGGCTATGGCTTTGCCTGGGTTGGGCACTTCTTTTTCGAGAAGAATCGGCCAGCGACCTTTACCTATCCGCTGTACAGCCTGGCCGGGGATTTCGTGATGTTCCGGGATATCCTGCTGGGCAAGCTCAGGCTGTAAGCATCTGAGGCCGCTTGGCGGCCCCCTGCCCTCGAGCCTTAAGCCGGCTCGCGCAACGCCGCCACGGCCTGCGCTTCGGCCAGCCGATACAGCTCGACACTGCCGTCCCAATGCTCGATCAGGGCCGTGCACGACTCCACCCAGTCCCCGCAATTGAGGTAGTCCACCTCACCCACCTTGCGGATCTCGGCATGATGGATATGCCCGCACACCACCCCGTGAAAACCACGGCGGGTGCACTCATGGGCAATGGCGTTCTCGAAGTCGCTGATGAAGTTCACCGCGCCTTTCACCTTGTGCTTGAGGTACGCCGACAGCGACCAGTAACCATAGCCATACCGCGCACGCCAGTGGTTGAGCCAGCGGTTGAGCACCAAGGTGAATTCGTAGGCGCGGTCACCCAGAAACGCCAGCCAGCGGTGGTAACGGGTAATCACATCGAACTGATCGCCATGGACCACCAGCAGTCGGCGGCCATCGGCTGTCAGGTGCTCGGCCTCGTCTACCAGCTGAATGTTGCCCAGAATCAACTTCGAGTAGCGGCGCAGGAATTCGTCATGGTTGCCGGTGACGTAGATCACCTCGGTACCGCGCTTGCTCATGGTCAACAGCCGGCGAATCACGTTGGTGTGGGCTTGCGGCCAGTAGATCCCGCCGCGCAGCTTCCAGCCATCGATGATATCGCCCACCAGATAGACGCGATCAGCCTGGTAGCCCTTGAGAAATTGCGACAGGTGTTCGGCCTGGCAGTCGCGGGTACCCAGGTGCACGTCGGAGATCCACAGGGTACGCACGCGTTGCTTGCGCGAGGGGCGGGACAGTTCGGCATGGGTCATGGGCAGGCTCCGGCGCAGTTTGCTGGAGACTGGCAGGCGCACATGACAGCGCCATGGCAAAACGGTGACGAGTGATGGCGTGCAGGGATTGAGGCACAATGGGCGCCTGCCCTGCGAGGAAGCCCCCATGACCGCCGGCCCGATCCTCTCGCTGCGCCATTACCGCGACAGCCTGATCGCCCATAGCCACGAACACCCGCAACTCGTGTTCGGCCTGCGCGGCCGCCTGGAGTTCGAGGTCCAGGGGCATGGCGCCGGCATCGATCGCCAGGGGCTGATCGTGGTCCCGGCGGGTGCTCATCACACGTGCGCCAGCGATGCCGGCAGTGATTGCCTGGTGCTTGATGTGCCAGGGGAGCCTTGGCTGCGCGAGCACCTGGGCGAGCATGCCGATGCCAGCCGCCGCCTGCTCGACCGCCCCGCCGCCGTAAGCCTGGATGAGCGCCAGCAGCAACTGGTGGACTGGCTGGCGACCAGCCCCGTGCACGACCCACTGATTGCCCGTCAGGGCGCGGCACTGCTGCTGGCCAGCCTCAACGCCACGGCGGCAGCCAGCGTGCACCCCAGCCAGCGCCTGCCCTACAGCGCCTTCGATGCGCATATCGAACAGCATGCTGCCTACCCGCTGCAGGTTGCCGACCTTGCACGCATCGCCGGGCTGTCCATTGCCCGGCTGCATGCGCGATTTACTGCGGAGTGCGGGATGACTCCGATGGACTACATTCGCCAGCGGCGTTTGCTCAAGGCGCGGCGGCTAATCGTGCAGACCGTGCTGCCGATGGGCGAAATTGCGGCGCAGGTGGGGTATAGCTCGCAAAGTGCCTTTTCAGCGGCGATGCTGCGGGCGTTCGGGTGTACACCTTTGGCTTTGCGGCGAGAGTCTGGCGATAACTGACAGCAGTCTTGCGACAGAATGTGTTTGCCTGAGGCTTTAGACTTTGCCTTTACCGGCCCTTTCGCGGGTAAACCCGCTCCTACAGGATGCCCCCGCCTGAAGGTTGTGCAAAAACCTGTAGGAGCGGGTTCACCCGCGAAAGGCCCGGCACTGCCTGTAGAGATCTCCATCAAGGACTACCATGAACCACCGCACCGCCCTCGGCGCACTGCACATTGGCGCGCTGTTCTTCGGCCTTACCGGCGTCTTCGGCAAACTGGCCACCAGCGCCAGCCCGGCGATCATCGTCTTCGGTCGCGCTGCCTTCGCCGTACTCGCCCTGGCCCTGTTCGCCAGCCTGGCCGGCCCGGGCTGGCAACGCCTGAGCAGCCAGGATACGCGCCGCCTGCTGCTCGGTGGTGTGCTGCTGGCCGGCCACTGGGTCAGTTTCTTCATCGCCGTCAAAGTGGGCGGCGTAGCCATCGCCACCCTCGGCTTCGCCAGCTTCCCGGCCTTTACGGTGATCCTCGAAAGCCTGCTGTTCCGCGAGCGTATCCACCGTAACGAAGCCGTCTTGGTCGTGCTGGTCAGCATCGGCCTGATATTGGTCACACCGGCATTCGACCTGGCCAGCGAAGCCACCGGCGGCCTGCTCTGGGCATTGCTCTCGGGCCTGCTGTTCTCGCTGCTGTCACTGACCAACCGGGCCGGCTCCGGCCGTTTGCCTGCGGTACAGGCCGCACTGTGGCAAAACCTGGTGGTGGGCCTTTGCCTGCTGCCGTTCGCAGCGCCCGGCCTGGCCGACGTTGCGGCCCTGGACTGGCTGTGGATCGCCCTGCTCGGCATCTTCTGCACGGGTGTGGCGCACAGCCTGTTCGTCGCCAGCCTGGCGGTGATCAAGGCGCGCACCGCCGCGGTCGTGTTCGGCATGGAGCCGGTCTACGGCATTGCCGTGGCCTGGGCAGTGTTCGCCGAAACCCCGACCGTGCGCATGCTGCTGGGCGGCGCGCTGATCATCTTCGCTATCGTGCTGTCCAGCCGTCTGGCTGCCGAGCAACCGCCCAGGCAGCGACCACTGACCGAGGGCGCCTGATCAGCGGTCGTTGTGACCAAGATCACGCTGCGGGTCGACCTGGTCGCGCACCCGCTGCTTCAGTACCTTCGCTTCGGGGAAACCACCGTCGGCCTTGCGCTCCCAGATCTGCACGCCATTGCAGGTGATGCGGAAGATACCCCCGGTACCCGGCTCCAGCGCTACCCGGCCAAGGTCGTCGGCAAAGGTACTGAGCAGTTCCTGAGCCAGCCAGGCAGCACGCAGCAGCCACTGGCACTGGGTGCAATAGGTGATGACGATTTCCGGCTTGTGGTCAGCCATGGTGAAACATCTCCAGGTAAGGGGCCGCTTATACTAGCGGTCTTTAGCCCACGGTTTGAGACTCACGATGCGCCGTTTGCTGTTCTGTTTTCTGCTCGTCCTTACCTCGTTTACGGCAATCGCGGCGGAACCCGCCAGGCCCAAGGTCGGCCTGGTGTTGTCTGGCGGTGCGGCCCGTGGCCTGGCCCACATCGGCGTACTCAAGGCGCTGGAGGAACAGGGTGTGCGCATCGACGCCATCGCCGGCACCAGCATGGGCGCGGTGGTCGGCGGCCTGTACGCCTCGGGCTACAGTGTCGAAGAGCTGGAAAAACTCGCGACCACCCTTGACTGGCAACAGGCGCTCTCCGATGCACCGCCGCGCGAGGATGTGCCGTTCCGGCGCAAGCAGGATGACCGCGACTTTCTGGTCAAGCAGAAGCTCAGCTTTCGCGACGACGGCAGCCTGGGCCTGCCGCTGGGTGTGATTCAGGGCCAGAACCTGTCACTGCTGCTGGAAAGCAAACTGGCGCATACCGCCGATACCCGCGACTTCGACAAGCTGCCCATCCCCTTCCGCGCCGTGGCCACCGACATCGCCAGTGGTGAAAAAGTCGTATTCCGCCGTGGTCACCTGCCCCAGGTAATCCGCGCCAGCATGTCGATCCCCGCCGTGTTCGCCCCGGTCGAACTGGACGGCCGTCTGCTGGTGGACGGCGGCATGGTCGACAACATTCCGGTGGATGTGGCCCGCGAAATGGGCGTGGACCTGGCCATCGTGGTCGACATCGGCACCCCGCTGCGCGATCGCAAGCAATTACTGACGGTGGTCGACGTGCTGAATCAGTCGATCACTTTGATGACCCGGCGCAACTCCGAAGAACAACTGGCCAGCCTGCACCGCGACGACATCCTCATCCAGCCATCGCTGACCGCCTTCGGCGTGACAGATTTCGGCCGTGCACGCGACATGATCGACGCCGGTTACCGCGCCACTCGCCTGCTTGACCCGCGCCTGGCCGCCCTGCGCCAGCTCGAGGGCGACGCCAGCCTGGCCGTGGCCCGCTCGCCGCGCCAGCGCACGCCGGTAATTACCGCAATCCGGATCGAAAACGACTCCAAGGTCAGCGATGATGTGATCCGCTCGTACATCCGCCAGCCGATCGACGCACCGCTGGAACTGGACCGCCTGCAGACCGACATGGGTACGCTGTATGGCCTGGACTACTTCGACAGGGTGCAGTACCGCGTGGTGCACAAGGGCAACGACCACACCTTGGTGATCAACGCCCGCGGCAGACGCGGCGGCACCGACTACCTGCGCCTGGGCCTGAACCTGTCCGATGACCTGCGCGGCGACAGCGCTTTCAACCTGGGCGCCAGCTACCGGGTCAACGGCATCAACAGCCTTGGCGCCGAATGGCTGACCCGCGGCCAGATCGGTGACCAGCAAGCGCTGTACAGCGAGTTCTACCAACCCCTGGATGTGGGCTCACGCTACTTCATCGCGCCATACCTGGACCTGGGCTCGCAGAACATCGAAGCCACCCTGGACAACGACCCCGTCGCCGAGTATCGCCTGGAGCGCTACGGTTTTGGCCTGAACGTAGGCCGGCAGATCGGCAACAGCGGTGAAGTGCGCCTGGGCGTGGGCAAGGCCTGGGGCGAGGCCGAGGTGCGCATCGGCGACCAGGACCTGCCCAAAGTCAGTTTCAACGAAGGTTTCTACGAGCTGAAGTACTCGTTCGACACCCTCGATAACGTGTACTTCCCGCACCATGGCGAGGACATCGGCCTGACCTTGCGCAAATACGACAAGTCGCTGGACTCCGACCAGGATTACCGGCAGTGGCTGTTCACTCTGGACAAGGCCATCAGCAGCGGGCCGAACACGTTCGTGCTGGGTGGGAGCTACGGGCGCACGCTGGACGATACCGAAGTGGTGACGTCGAGCTTCGTGATGGGCGGGGCGCGACAGCTGTCAGGCTTCCGCGAGGACTCGGTATCGGGGCAGAACGCGAGCCTGCTGCGCATGGTCTATTACCGCCGGCTGACGCCGCGGGCCTATGTGCCGCTGGACTTCCCGCTGTACATCGGCGGCTCGCTGGAGCGTGGGCGGGCGTGGAACAACGACAACGAATTCGACAGTGGGTACATCAATGCGGCGAGCATCTTCCTGGGGCTGGATACGCCTCTAGGGCCGCTGAACTTCAGCTACGGCGCCAACAGTGCGCATGAGCAAGCGGTGTACCTGAACCTTGGGCACACCTTCTGAGGCTTGCACTGCACCTGCATCGATGGGGGAGCTCAGGACTTTTCGAGGTTGGCCAGGATCTTGGCATGCACGCGCATACAGACCTGCAATTCCGCCTCGTCCACGCCGGTAAACAGCTCTACCCGCAGCTGGTTGGCGATGGTCTCGATCTGATCGATCAACGGCTTGGCCGGCGGGCACAGCACAATCTTCTTCGCCCGCCGATCCTCCAGCACCGCCTGCCGGCGCACCAGCCCTTGCGCTTCCAGGCTGTCGAGCAGACGCGCCAGGGTCGGGCCTTCGACGCCTACGCTCTGGGCCAGCTCACGCTGTGTCGGGGCTTCTTCGAAGCGGGCCAGGTGCAGCAACACCAGCCAGCGCGCCTGGGACAGGTTGAGCCCGGCCAGGCGGCGGTCCAGCTCGGCACGCCAACCTCGGGACATCTGAGCCAATTGCATGCCAAAGCGGTGTTGGTTGTCGTTCAGGGGCATAAGGAACTCATTGGAGTAGATCTAATTATTAGGCAGCTAACCATGCCCTGCCCCACGAGGCAAGGCTCGGCCATGGTTACGCGTTCGATAATCGTCAAAAAGCATGACAAAGGTCAGCAGATGGCGCTTCTGCCTTCGATCCTGCATGCGTTTACAATTCGAATTCCGCTGCCAGCGCTGCGCGCACGCAATAGAGTACGCCCTCCGGCACCCGTGCCCCGAACTGCGGGGCAATGGCCGACACCGGTGGCAGTTCCCCCTCGCCATCAAGAAAGGCGTCCTGCACCTCCATCATCAGGTCTTCCGGCAGGTCGATGGCCTGGTCCAGACTCAGTTCCTGGCGGCCCAACGCCTCGGCCAGCAGGCTATACACGTTCTTCTCGCTGCAATTGAGCTGCCCGGCGATCTGCGCCGGGGTCATGCCGGCACGGGCCAGGCTGACCAGTTCGTGGCGCAGGTCGAGCACCACTTTCGGTGCCTCGTCGGTGCCACCGCTGTTGTTCAGCACTTCGAGGAACGCCTGGCCGTAGCGCTCCAGCTTGCGCGCCCCCACACCGCTGACCTGGGCCATGTCGCTGAGGCTGACCGGCTGGCTGCGCAGCATCTCCAGCAGTGTCGAGTCGGGGAAGATGACGTAGGGCGGCACACTGTGTTCTTCGGCCAGCTTGCGGCGCAGGGTACGCAGCGCTTCCCACAGATCGCGCTCTTCGGCACGCACCAGCTGGCTGGCCGGGCTGCCGCCGCTGGACGACGAGGTTTTGGCCGTGGTCTGCGGTTTGAGATCACGGCGCAGTTGCAAGGTCACCTCGCCGCGCAGCAGCGGCCGACAGCTGTCGGACAGGCGAAGACCGCCGTAGCCTTCCAGGTCGATATCGACCAGGCCGCGCGCCACCAGCTGACGGAACAGTGAGCGCCACTCGACCTCGGCCAAGCCTTTGCCAACGCCGAATACCGACAGCTTCTCGTGGCCGAAATTGCGCACCTTCTCGGTGTCCTTGCCCAACAGCACATCGACCAGGTGGCCAACACCATAGCGCTGGCCCGTGCGGAACACCGCCGACAGCGCCTGGCGGGCCGGCTCGGTAGCGTCCCAGGTCTGGATGTTGTCGACACAGTTGTCGCAGTGCCCGCACGGTTGTTCGAGGATCTCGTCGAAGTACGCCAGCAGCGACTGGCGGCGGCAGCGCGTTTCTTCGCACAGCGCCAGCATGGCGTCCAGCTTGTGCTGCTCGATGCGCTTGTGGCGCTCGTCGCCTTCGGAGTTCTGCAGCATCTGCTTGAGCATCACCATGTCCTGCAGCCCGTAGGCCATCCAGGCATCGGAGGGCAGGCCGTCACGGCCGGCCCGGCCGGTTTCCTGATAGTAGGCCTCAAGCGATTTGGGCAGGTCGAGGTGAGCAACGAAGCGCACGTTGGGCTTGTCGATACCCATGCCGAAAGCAATGGTAGCGACCATGATCAGCCCTTCCTCGTTCAGGAAGCGATGCTGGTTGGCCGCCCGCGTCTCGGCGGCCAGGCCGGCGTGATACGGCAGCGCGGGGAACCCCTGACTACAGAGGAAGGCGGCGGTTTCGTCGACCTTCTTGCGCGACAGGCAGTAGACGATGCCAGCGTTGCCACGACGTTCGCCGAGGAAGGCCATCAACTGCTTGCGCGGTGCCTCCTTGGGCACGATGCGGTAGAAGATGTTGGGCCTGTCGAAACTCGACAGGAAGCGCTCGGCGCCTTGCAGGTGCAGGCGCTGAACGATCTCCTCGCGGGTTCGCATGTCGGCCGTAGCGGTAAGCGCAATGCGCGGCACATGCGGAAACAGTTCGGCCAGCTGACCCAGTTGCAGGTACTCGGGGCGGAAATCGTGGCCCCATTGCGAAACGCAGTGGGCCTCGTCAATGGCGAACAACGAGATGTCCAGATCGCGCAGGAAGTCGAGCATGCGCGGCTGCACCAGGCGTTCCGGCGCCAGGTACAGCATCTTGACCTCACCACGGCGCAGGCGCCCGGCCAGTTCACGCTGCTGCTCCGCCGTCAGGGTAGAGTTCAGGGCGGCCGCAGACACACCCAGCTCGTCAAGGGTGGCGACCTGGTCGTCCATCAGCGCGATCAGTGGCGATACCACCACCGTCAGGCCCGGGCGCAGCAGCCCCGGCACCTGGAAACACAGCGATTTGCCGCCACCGGTGGGCATCAGTACCAAGGCATCGCCGCCATTGGCCACGCATTCGATGATCGCTGCCTGGCGCCCACGGAAACTGTCGTAGCCGAAGATGTCCTTGAGAACGCGCTGAGCCTGTTCGAGCATGTGCAACTCCAAATCGCCGTACCATCCTGGATAAAGGCTGGACGAAAAACCCGCCCCGCACACGCCAAATGCGTAAGCGGTTTTTGCCAGGCAGCCGTTGAAACCTGCCCCTGGATGAAAAATCGCGGAGTATACCGCAGCACCGTGCTGCACATGCACCGCGGCGATAGACGTTCCCTTTGCCCCGCTGCCGCTGCAAGGTGCTAGAATTCGTTATCGTTTATTCCCCAAGGTAGCCCTGTAATGTCCTTCGCCGAGCAACTGACCCGCCTGCAAGCCTTCCTCGACGCCGACGAGCTGCACGAAGAAGCGCTGGACTATGTCGCCGCACACGGCTACCTCACCGCTCTTTCGATCAACGCCGAGGACGTGCCCGAGCGCGAATGGATTGACGCCCTGTTCGCCGAGGAGCCGCACTACGCCAGCGAAGCCCAGCGCACCGAGATCGAGGCCACCCTGGTGGCGCTCAAGGCGCACATTGCCCGCCAGCTGGCCAGCGACGAAGAATTCGACCTGCCCTGCGACCTCGACCTGACCGATGAGCCGGACGATTCCGACCTGCGCGGCTGGTGCATCGGCTTCATGGAAGGCGTGTTCCTGCGGGAAGAGGCGTGGTTCGAAAACGCCGAGGAAGAAGTCAGCGAAATGCTGCTGCCGATCATGGTGGGTTCGGGCTTGTTCGACGAACAACCAGAGTTCGCCGACATCGCCAGCAACGCCAACCTGCAGGATGACATGATCGTGCAAATCCCCGAGGCACTGAGCGCACTGTTCCTGCTGCTGCACGCCCCTGACGAAAAACCGGCGCTGCTCAAGCCACGCCACCACTGAGCAAGCTGTGCGCTACCTGCTGCTGGCCACTGGCTGGCTCAGCGTCGCGCTGGGGGTGCTGGGGATATTCCTGCCGGTATTGCCCACCACCCCATTCCTGCTTTTGGCGGCGGCCTGCTTTGCCCGCAGCTCGCCGCGCTTCCATCACTGGCTGGTCCATCATCCCAAGCTGGGGCCATGGATCCGTGACTACCTCAGTGGTGAAGGCATCCCCCTCAAGGGCAAGGTCTACGCCATCGGCCTTATGTGGGCCAGCATTGGCCTGTCGTGCTATCTGGTGCCGCTGTTCTGGGCGCGCACCTTCATGTTGACCAGTGCCGCATTGGTCACCCTGTACATCCTCAGCCTGAAAACCCTGCACAAGCCAAAGTGACAATATTTTGTCGCCAAATATCGCTTTCGCCTAATCAATGCCCTCTTTATCCGAATTAGTTCTGGAACTGCGCATAGCCCTTGTATCCATTGGTTTTCAAGGCATTTCCTGCGTTCATTCCGTGCCCTTGAATGCACACTTATTAGACAACAAAGATATTATATGGCAATTTTATATGAATAAATCTTCTTACCTATCGCGTTGAATGTACTTAGCTGTGTTGTTAAAAACCTGCAACACTATACGCGATAAGTTTATCGTCATTTTTTTGGCGAACAGCAGGATCAATTCCAGGATCAGGGAGATGTACCATGCGCGTTTTGAACCCCATCACCAGTGCTTTACTGTTGGCCCTGGCGAGTGCCAACGTACAGGCGATGTCGATTACCGAGGCTGTCCAAAGCGCCGTGGACTACCACCCACAAGTCAGCTCCAACCGTAACAGCAAGCTGTCGGCCGATGAAGACGTGAAGTTCGCGCGTGGTGGCTACTACCCTTCCGTGGACCTGGTTGCCGGTTACGGCCGCCAGCGCTCGGACAACGCCACTACCCGCGCCGAGGGAAACCACAACAAGGAAACCCTCAACTACACCCAGTCCGAACTGCGCCTGCGGCAGATGATCTTCGACGGCTTCAACACCGCGAATGAAGTAGGCCGCACCGAGGCGGTCTCTACCTCCCGCGCCTATTACACCCAGGCCGTTGCCCAGGATGTCGCCCTGCGCGCAGTCGAGGTCTACCTGGAAGTGCTCAAACGCCGTGAACTGGTGACCCTGGCCAAGAACAACCTGCAAGCTCACCTGCGCGTCAACGATCAGATTGGCCTGCGCAACGAGCGCGGCGTCGGCAGCACCGCCGACCTCGACCAGTCCCGCGCCCGTCGCGCCCTGGCGGAAAACAACCTGGACACCGCCGAAGTCGACCTGGCCGATGCCGAGGCCAACTTCTTCAGTGTGATCGGCCGTGCCCCGGACGAGCTGGAAAGCCCGCAGAGCATCAAGGGCGAGGTGCCAGGCACCCTCGACGAAGCCCGCGATGGCATGCGTCAGAACAACCCGTACATCAAGTCTGCCCAGGCTGACGTCAACGCCGCCGAGAAGCAGTACGAAGTGGGCAAGTCGACCTTCTACCCACGCTTCGACGCCATTCTGGCAACCGGTGCCAACAACAACACCGGCGGCGAGAAAGGCCACAACAACAACGACTGGCAAGCTGGCGTGGAGATGAACTACAACCTGTTCCGCGGTGGCAGCGACAAGGCTCGCCTGCAGTCCGACGCGCACAAGATCAACCAGGCACTGGACATTCGCAACAACGCCCTGCGTGAGTTGACCGAGAACCTGAGCCTGGCGTGGAACGCCATGAACAACGCCAGCAAGCAGCTGCCGACCGCGCGTGAATACGCCGAGACCACCAAGCGTGTGCGTGCGGCCTACCAGGACCAGTTCGGCCTGGGCCAGCGCACCCTGCTGGACGTACTCGACAGTGAGAACGAGCTGTACAACGCCGACCGCCGCTACACTGAGGTGCGTTACACCGAAGAGTTCTCGCGCTACCGCGTACTGGCGACCATGGGTGAATTGCTGAGCAAACAGCATATTTCGCTGCCGCCAGAGGCGCTGGCGACCACCGAAGTCCGCACCGAGGCGCGTCTGCCTGAGATGCGTTGAGCGGGTTTTAGGTAGCGGGGCCGCTTTGTGCTGCGATTGGGCTGCAAAGCAGCCCCCAACCCTCATTCGCGGCCATGATTACGCTGAAATGTTTCTACGCCCATGGCCCTGATCTGCCCCTCGATCAACGCCTCGAACGGCGCCAGCAGTGCATCGAAGCAAGCCGGTTGCTCCAGCGTATTCAATGCCCCGACCACCGCCTCGATCGTCGACAATGCACCCGCCTCCGGCGCTTTGCGCAACCGATAGCGTGAAGCGGCCGCCTGGGCCAGCGTCACCCGTGGCAGCCCCCCCAGCAACGGGTTCAGGTACAGCAGTTTGCGCGCCTTGCGCCAGGTGCCGTCGGGCACGATCAGCAGCAAAGGTTTGTCGCCCGCCTCGCCATAGGCTGTCAGCACCTGGGCGTCATCACCCGGGAACAGCAGCACCGGGTGGTATCCGGGGGTGGCGAGCAGGTCATGCAGGTCATCGAACACCTCTCCAATCCGCAGCTCGGCATTGTTCAGGCCAAGGGCAGCCAGGCGCGCCGTGTTCAGGGCATGGGCAGTTTCACTGGGGTGCTGCAGCAGGATCACACGGGTGCGGCTGTCGAGCGCGGGGATCAGTGGGCATAGGCAATGGTCGAGCGGGCGCTGGCAGCGCTCGCAGCGGGGTCTGGGCATGGCGGTCTCCTTGGCGGGGACAGTTTGCCACATAACCGGGGCCCGCTTTGCGGGCTCCGCGATTTCAACGGTTGAACCTTTCCGCCAGGCTATGCAGGTACTCCGCCATGCGCTCGAGGTCCTGGCTGATTTCCGCGCCTTGCCTGGCTTGCCCGGCACTCTGGTCGCACAGTTGGGCAATCCTCACGATCTGCTGGTTGATGTCTTCAGCCACATGGCTCTGCTGCTCCGATGCCGTGGCCATCTGCTGGCTCATGCCAGTGATGCGGCTGACCGCCACGGCAATCCCGCTCAGCGCCGCCTGCACCGCCTCGACACTGTGCACACTGTCCCGGGAAATCTGCTCGCCCCGGCTGGCAGTGCTCACCGCTCGCTCCGCCCCGGCCCTCAACGAGGCAATGATATGGTGGATCTCTTCGGTCGACGCGCGGGTACGTTGCGCCAACGACCGCACCTCATCAGCCACCACGGCGAACCCGCGCCCTTGCTCACCGGCGCGCGCCGCCTCAATGGCGGCGTTAAGCGCCAGCAGGTTGGTCTGCTCGGCAATCGAAGTGATCACGTCGACCACACTACCAATCGACTGGGTCTGCTCGGCCAAGGCGTTGACTGCCTGACCAATGTCATTGACCGCATCGCTCATGCTGCCCATGTCTTTCAGGCTCTTCAGGGCCAGCTCGCTGCCCTGCTGCGCCAGCTGGTCGGCATCACTTGCCGCGTGTGCCGTACTTTGCACGTTGTGGGTGACCTGCTGGATGGTCGCCGCCATCTGCGCGATGGCCGTGGCGGACTGGTCAGTCTCGCTGCGCTGCCGGTCGAGCATCTGCGCCTGGGCATCGGACAGGTCGGAAGATTGCGCCGCCCGCGACTTTACCCCGACCCCGGCATCCACCAGGCGAGTCAGGGCCGTTTGCAGGCGGGCTTCTTCGCTGATGATGGCCAGGTCGAGCTGGCCCTTCAGGCCTGGGTTGTCGCTGTAGGTCAGCGCCACCAACGGACTGGTAAAGGCCTTGGGATGCTCAGCCAACGTGCGGCGAATGGCCTGGTTCTGCCGGTGCTCGACCCAGTACCAAGCCAGCAGCAGACTTGCCATCAGCACCCCGAGCGCCGCATAGGGGGGCAGCCAAAGGTAACCCGCAGCCGACAGCAGGCCCGCGCCGATCAGTGGCCAGCCATGGCCCAGGCCGTGCCCCAGGCGGGCAGCCCAGGGCACCGGGCTGCGGCCATCGCGCAAGCGCGCATACAGCGCCTCGGCACGGCGGATCTGCTCACGCGTGGGCACCGAGCGCACCGACTCGTAGCCACTGATCCGGCCCTGTTCGTATATCGCCGTGACGTAGGCGCTTACCCAGTAGTAATCGCCGTTCTTCGCCCGGTTCTTGACGATGCCCATCCAGGGTTTGCCCTGCTTGATGGTTTCCCACATATGGCCAAACACCGCCGGCGGCATGTCCGGGTGGCGCACCAGATTGTGCGGCTGGCCGATCAGTTCGTCGTAGGTAAAGCCGCTGATCGCCACAAAGGCGTCGTTGCAGTAGGTGATGCGGCTGTCGAGGTCAGTCGTGGAAATAAGGCGTTGATCGCCGGGGAAGGTTCTTTCGTGCTCAGTGACGGGCAAATTCATGCGCATCTTGGGCGATCCTTGCAGGATGAAATAAGGGGAAATCATCAGCGCAAGTTGATATGTAGCAGAGCGCTATCAGGTTAGCGGCCAGCGTTTAGCGGAATTTAATCCGCTCCCGACGGAATGCATGAATGCGTCGCATCTCAGCCCACGTTGAGCTGGCTTTTCAGCAGGTCACGGAAGGTCTGGATCAACGGTTCGCGGCTGCGCCCGCGGCGAATGATCAGCGAGAACGGGGCCTGGTAACCAAAGGTCGACGGCGACAGCACGCGCAAGTCACCCTTGTCGACCCAGGCCTGGGCGTAGTGTTCAGGCAAGTAGCCGATATAGGCCCCGGAAAGGATCAGGATCAACTGCGCCTCCATGCTTTCAACCGTCGCCGCACTGTGCTTGAAGCCATGCCGGGCCAGTTCGGCCTGGCTCCAATAACCACGGCCGACCATGCGCTGCTGGGTCACCACCTGCTCGGGAATGCGCCGCTCGGCATACAACGGGTGGCGGCTGCTGCAGTACAGCCAGTGCTGTTCGCGGTACAACGGCTGGTAGAGCAGGCCGCTCATCCGCGAAGAAAACGCGCCGATGGCCAGGTCCAGGCGGTTGTCCTGCACTCCCAGCTGCAGCTCGTAGGGGCTGGACACCGACAGGTGCAGGTGCACCGCCGGGTGCTCCTGGCTGTAGGCGCCGATGGCTTCGGCCAGCGGCAAGGCGCGATCACCGACGGTGGAGTCGATCACCCCAAGGTTGAGGGTGCCACGCAACTCGCCCTTCAGGGCGGCGGCATACTGCTCGAAACCGTCCAGCTCGGCCAGCAGGCGCAGGGTTTCCTGATGGAACAGCTCGCCCTTGCTGGTCAGGCTGAAGCCCCCCCGACCCCGGTGGCACAACACGATACCCAAGGCGCCCTCCAGCTGGCTCATGTAGGTACTGATGGCGGAGGTCGACAGGTTCAGCTCGCGCTGGGCGTTGGCAAAGCCCTGGTGGCGCACCACGCTGATGAAGATGCGCAGCAGTTTCAGGTCGGGCAAGGTCGAGGCCATGGTGCAACGGTTCCACAAGGGTATGTGCGCGCAGTCTAACTGCTCTACCCGCCTTTAGTTCAGAAATTCCTGAACTAAGTATTTGTCGGTAGCGATTCTTCCCCGGCACTCGCTTGAGCAGACTTGGCCGAAATGTCCCTGCCCGCCGGCAAACCACACGTGAATGGCGCGCGGCGGCACAGGTTCGAACAAACACAACAATCGACCGACTGATGAGGCCCACCGTGGACAAGACTCTCCACCAACCACTGGGCGGCAACGAAATGCCGCGTTTCGGCGGTATCGCCACCATGCTCCGCCTCCCCCACCTGCAAAGCGCGAAAGGTCTGGATGCGGCCTTCATCGGCGTCCCGCTGGATATCGGTACCTCGCTACGTTCCGGCACCCGCTTCGGCCCACGGCAGATCCGCGCCGAATCGGTGATGATCCGCCCGTACAACATGGCGACCGGTGCCGCCCCGTTCGACTCGCTGTCGGTCGCCGATATCGGCGATGTGGCAATCAACACCTTCAACCTGCTGGACGCCGTGCGCATCATCGAAGAAGCGTATGACGAAATCGTCGAGCACAACGTCATTCCCATGACCCTGGGGGGCGATCACACCATCACCCTGCCGATCCTGCGTGCGCTGCACAAGAAACACGGCAAGATCGGCCTGGTACACATCGATGCCCACGCCGACGTCAACGACCACATGTTCGGCGAGAAGATCGCCCACGGCACCACCTTCCGCCGCGCCGTGGAAGAAGGCCTGCTCGACTGTGAGCGCGTGGTGCAGATCGGCCTGCGCGCCCAGGGCTACACCGCCGATGACTTCAACTGGAGCCGTCGCCAGGGCTTCCGCGTGGTCCAGGCCGAAGAGTGCTGGCACAAGTCACTGGAGCCACTGATGGCCGAAGTGCGGGAAAAGGTCGGCGGTGGCCCGGTTTACCTGTCTTTCGACATCGATGGCATCGACCCGGCCTGGGCACCCGGTACCGGAACCCCGGAGATCGGCGGCTTGACCACCATCCAGGCGATGGAGATCATTCGCGGCTGCCACGGCCTGGACCTGATCGGCTGTGACCTTGTCGAAGTCTCCCCGCCTTACGACACCACCGGCAACACCTCGCTGCTCGGTGCCAACCTGCTGTTCGAGATGCTGTGCGTGCTACCTGGCGTGGTGCGTCGCTAATACCGCTCTACCCCGGCAGGAGCCATGAGGGAGGGCCACTGAGGCCCGCCAACACAAGAAAAGACCGCCGGGCGCCGTGCAAACGCCCGCGCGGTCGATCTCGCCATAATAAAGATAATCGGGAGACCCCCAATGGCCTTGGACATCATTGTTGTAATGATCTACACCGCCGGCATGCTCGGGCTTGGCTGGTATGGCATGCGCCGCGCGAAAACCCATGAAGACTACCTGGTAGCCGGGCGCAACCTCGGCCCGGTGCTGTACATGGGCACCATGGCCACCACCGTACTCGGTGGCGCTTCCACCGTCGGCACCGTGCGCCTGGGCTACGTCCACGGCATTTCCGGCTTCTGGCTGTGCGCAGCCCTGGGCCTGGGCATCATCGCCATCAACCTGTTCCTCGCCAAACCGCTGCTGCGCCTGCGCATCTTCACCGTGACCCAGGTACTGGAGCAACGCTACAACCCCACCGCACGCCAGGCCAGCGCCGTCATCATGCTGGCTTATGCACTGATGATCGGGGTCACCTCGACCCTGGCCATGGCCACCGTCCTGCAGGTGCTGCTGGACCTGCCGTTCTGGGCTTCTCTGATGCTCGGCGGCGGCGTGGTAGTGCTGTACTCGACCATCGGCGGCATGTGGTCGCTGACCCTGACCGATATCGTCCAGTTCGTGATCAAGACCGTCGGCCTGATGTTCATCCTGCTGCCAGTGTGCCTGTACAAGGCCGGTGGCTGGGACACCCTGGTGGCCAAATTGCCAGCGGCCAGCTTCCAGCTGACTACCATTGGCTGGGACACCATCATCACTTACTTCCTGATCTACTTCTTCGGCATCCTCATCGGCCAGGACATCTGGCAGCGGGTGTTCACCGCCCGTGACGAAAAGGTCTGTCAGCGTGCCGGTACCGCCGCTGGTGTGTATTGCGTGCTGTATGGCCTGGCCTGCGCTGCGATCGGCATGGCTGCGCATGTGCTGATGCCCGACCTGGCCAACCCGAACAACGCCTTTGCCGAGATGATCAAGACCACCCTGCCCGATGGCATCCGTGGCCTGCTGATGGCTGCGGCCCTGGCGGCCATGATGTCCACCGCCAGCGCCGGTCTGCTGGCTGCCTCGACCACCGTGACCGAAGACCTGCTGCCCAAGCTGCGTGGCGGCAAGCAGTCGAGCCTGGGTACCAGCCGCCTGTTCACCCTGCTCACCGGCCTGGTGGTGCTGGGCATCGCGCTGGTGGTGAATGATGTGATCAACGCCCTGACCCTGGCTTATAACCTGCTGGTCGGCGGCATGCTGATCCCGCTGATCGGGGCGATCTTCTGGAAGCGTGCGACCACCGCAGGCGCGATTGCCAGCATGTCGCTGGGCTTTGCCACCGCCCTGCTGTTCATGTTCCTGGACGGGCTGGAGGCCAATACGCCGATCTACTACAGCCTGGCAGTAGGGCTGGTGAGCTTTGTGGGCGTGAGCCTGGTGTCGCGCAAGTCGGTGGCGGCGGTGAAGCTGGCCTGACTGCTGTACCGGCCCTTTCGCTTGTAGCGGGCTTGCCCGCGCGAAAGGGCCAGTACAGGCAATAGACAATCAGCAGACACAAAAAGGCCGCTGCACCCACTCGGGTGAAGCGGCCTTTGTCGTTAATCAGCGCCGACGCGGTTGACGTTTGCGCTGCTCTTCATCAGTCGGGATCGGCACCGGCTGCAAGGGTGGTGGAATCAGCCCCAAGGCGACAGCCAGGTCATGGAGCCAGTTTGACAGTGGTTTATTCATAATGCCCCCTTGACGGGTCAGCCTCACGGCAAATCAATCCTGCGATGTTTCATACAGATCATAGCCCGATGTCCTGTATTACGCATTCCTCTGTTCCTACAGATAAGGGCGATTTTGACTCGGATCAAGCCGTGGCAGCGCATTCCGACGACTGGTTAATCGTTTCGCTTTGTTGCAGGTCGATCCATGCCTGCAGATTAGCCCCGCGCATACCTTGGCGCCACATCAGCCAGGTGACCGCCTGATCGAAAGGTGCCTGCAGCGGGTGCACCCTCACCCGATCACGCCCAGGCAGGCTGTCGAGCATCGACTGGGCCATCATCGCCACACCCGCACCCGCGATCACACAGGCCAGCATGCTCTGGTACGACTCGATCTCCATCACTCGCCCCATCGGCGTATGGGCATGGGCATACCAGGCCTCCAGGCGCATGCGGTACGAGCAACCCTGGCGGAAGGTGAACACCGCCTTGCCCGCCACGTCCTTGGCTGTGAGTACCGCCGGGTGTTCGGGGCTGGTGATCAGTACCAGTTGCTCATCGCACAGCGGCACGCCATCCAGCCCGGCAAGGCTCGGTGGCCCGTCCACAAGAGCAGCATCCAGGGTGTGGTTCAGCAGCCCTTCAAGCAACTCGCCGCTGGGTGCAGCACGCACTTGCAGGTTCACCTGCGGGTAAGCCTGGTGATAGCGCGCCAGCAACGCTGGCAGGTGGGTCGCCGCCGTGCTGTACATGGTCCCCAGCACGAAGTCCCCAGCCGGCTGACCGCCACGCACGGCGCCCAGCGCTTCGTCGCGCAAGGCGGACATACGGTTGGCATAGTCCAGCAGCACCTTGCCTGCTGGCGACAGTTGCAGGCGCTGACGTTCGCGCAGGAACAGATCGACGCCCAGCTGCTCCTCGAGTTGGCGCAGGCGCGTGGAAAGGTTTGATGGCACCCGGTGCAGGCGCTCTGCGGCGCGGGTAACCGAGCCCTCCTCGGCCACGGCCTGGAAGATACGCAGTTGGCTGAATTCCACGGCATTCTCCAAAACAGAACAACTTGATCATCATTATTCAATTTTATTGAAAAATAAACCGCCCTAACCTGCCATCTATCGCTTACCCGCGTAGGAGACCTGTCATGTCGCCACTCATTCAACTGCTCGCCAGCGCCGTGGCGCTGATGATGGCCATGGGCATCGGCCGTTTCGCCCTCACCCCGCAACTGCCGCAACTGATTGCCGAAGGCCAGTTCGACCTGACAGTCGCCGGGCTGGTCGCGGCGGCCAATTACCTGGGCTATTTCGTGGGCGCGGTGGACGCCATGTTCGCCCGCTCGCCAGGCCAGGTACGGCGGCGCCTGCATGGGGGGCTGTGGCTGTGTGTGCTGCTGACCCTGGCCTCCTGGGCTGCCAATGGCTTCTGGGGGCACCTGCTGCTGCGCTTCGGCACAGGCGTAGCCAGCGCCTGGGTGCTGGTGATGATCACCAGCCTCAGCCAGCAAGTAGCCACTGCGCACAACCGCCAACGTCTGGGAGCGCTGGTATTCGCCGGGCCCGGCCTCGGTATCGCCGTGACCGGGCTACTGGCACTGGTTGCGCATGTGCTGGGGCTTGGCTCGGCAGCCCTGTGGCTGATCTATGCCGTGGCTGCGCTGGTGATGCTGCTGGCCGTGCGGCCGTGGTTGCCACGGGCATTGCAAGCGGCACCGACTCAGTCGCCAGTACGACAAGGCCCGACGCGCAGTGTCGGCACTGGCCGCCTGGGGTTGGTGTATGGCCTGTATGGCATGGGCTACATCCTGCCGGCCACCTTTCTGTCACAGATGGCCAATCAGCAGTTTCGCGGGCAGTGGCTGGCGGACCTGTTCTGGCCGGCGTTTGGCCTGGCGGCGGCGTTGGGCGTCTTGCTGGTGAGCGTGCGCCGTGGTGGCCGCACTTCAACCTGGTTGACCGCCACCCTGTGGTTGCAAGGGCTGGGTGTGCTGGCCTGCCTGATGGGTGGGGGTATCGGGCTGGCGCTGGGTGTTGCGCTGTGTGGCGGGCCGTTCCTGGCCTGCATGCAACTGGTCATGCAACGCTCGCGCGAGTTGGCGCCACAGGCCACACAGCGCAATGCCGGGCTGCTGACCGCATGCTTTGCCTTGGGGCAGTTGAGTGGGCCGCTGCTGGCGGCGCTCAGCAGCCACTACAGCGGTGGGCTGCAACCCGCATTGATGCTGGCGGCGGGCGGGTTGGTGGTGGCTGGCGGGCTGGTCCATTTGCCGGGTGATGCACAACAAGGAAGCGCCTGTCAGGCCAAGGTTGCATCCTGAGCCGGTACAGGCAACCCATCACCCTACCAACCGCCGCAATTGTTGTTTCACCCAAGGCTCGGCACTGACCAGGATCACACCCAACAACACCATCAACGCCCCCACCACGAAATTCGCACTGAGCGGCTCATCCAGCAGCAAAACGCCAAAGGTTACCCCAAACAATGGGGTAATGAAGGAAAACACCGCGAGGTTCGACGCCAGGTATTTGCGCAGCAACCAGAACCAGGTGAGGTAGCTGATGAACGACACCACAATCCCCTGGAACAATACACTGCCCATCGCCAGCGGCGTCAGCGACACCGCGCCGATCTGCCCGCTGAGCAGGGCGATCAGCAACAGCCCGGCAAAACCGACCGCCAGCTGATAGAACAGGGTCAAGGTCGCTGGCGCCTCCGACAACCGCGAGCAGCGCACCACCACCGTGGTCGCGCCCCAGGCCAGCCCGGCGATCACGCCAAAGGCATCACCCAGCAAGGTGCGGCCGTCCATGTGCTCGAACGAAGAGCCACCGGCAAAGGCCATGGCAATGCCGCCGAAGGCCAGCAGAATGCCCAGCCACTGCAGCAGCCGCAAGCGTTCACTGGGTAGACGAAAATGCAGGCCCAAGGCGGTAAATACCGGCGCGGTATAGAGGAATACCGACATGTGCGCCGCCGAGGTCAGTTTCAGCCCTTCGGCAATGAACAGAAACTCCACCCCGAACAGCCCGCCCGCCACCAGCCCTGCGCGCCAGGTGCTGCCGACCTGCTCCCAGCCACCCCGCCAGCACAGCATCAGGCCTACCAGCACAGCGGCAATCCCATTGCGCAGTGCTGCTTGCATCACCGGCGCGATGTCGACGGCAGCGGTCTTGATCAGTACCTGCTGGCAGCCCCAGATCAGGCAAAGGCCCAGCATTACCTGGAAGGCAAAGGCGTCAGGGTTCTTGCGGACCGCGCTCATAAGCGGGCCTCTGGGGTGATCGTAGGCATGGGCAAGGCTCGGCAGCGTTCAGAAGCTACCGATTATCGGGTTTTGAACGCTGCACTTGCCAGCCTTAAAACGACCTCAAGCAATCTGTGCCTTCGCAGATACCCGCTCGAACGTCGTTTCGTCCAGCGCATCCTCCTGCTCATCCAGCACCTGGCGCGGGTGCTCGAAGCCGGGGATGCTGCTGTCGATCAGGCTCATCAAGCGCGAGCCGCGTTCGGTCAGGACGAAGTTTTCGCCATTGCCGCCGTCCTCTTCAGGTCGGCATTCAATGAATCCGCGCTCGAATAGCAGCTTTTCATACTCGCATGCACGGGTTTTCAGGTGATCCACGTCACCCACCGGCTCACCCTTGGCGGCCAGTGCAGCAGCATGCTGCTCGGCATAGGGGCGGGGCGTGAAGCTGTGACCGGCGCCGTTCTGCACTTCGTGCAGCAAGCGTTCGATCAGGTCCCAGTCGTAGGCGATGCTCATGGCTACGGGCTCCTGCTGTGGACGAAAGGGGTACACAGGTTGGGACCTGCCAAGGTTGCCAAGCGTTCCGAAGCGCTTAGCGCTGGCGTTGTTGCGCTTGCATGTACTGGCGCAGCAACTGATTGATGCGGGTCTGTTAGCCGCTGCCCTGCTCCTTGAACCAGGCGAGGACATCTGAGTCCAGTCGAATGGTCACCGTCTGCTTGGCGGGAACGTGCAGCTCGGCCTGGCGGAAAAAGTCCTGGTCCAGTTCAGGGATATCTGATGTATCGATATCCTTGTCGTCCTGTCGGGCCAGGCGGCTCCAGTCAGTTCTCGATGATTTGGTCATAGTACCTGGCCTCCCGTTTGGTGGCTTTTCTTGCAGAAATGATGCGTAACACCTCACCCCGCCTCTCCGTGTACACGACGACACCTATCAGCGCCTTTAGCCATTCAAAGAACATGGGACGACCTGTATTTACAGCTGTACATACAACACCCCCTCTTTTCTTTCGAGACTAGAGCGACGTAGCGTGCTGCTCAACAGCGCTGGAGGGACACGGGAACGTTTCAGAAACGGACTACCACCACCAAAGAAATCTTCCATCGGTCGCAAGCCCTGAACTTCCCTGCACCCACAGCCCTCCACCGGGCATCACCACCGCCGGAGGTTGGAAGGATGAAACCGCTACTGCCCATAGCCTGTGCCACTGCCCTGCTCTGCGCCCTGCCCGCTTGGGCATGCACACCTGAAGAAGCAACGCAGAAACGTGAGGAGCTGGCCGGGCTGGTTACTCAGTTGACTGAGCAGAACCCGCAAAAGGCCAAGGAGATCAATGATGAGCTTCAGGGGATGGATCTGGGGACGGCGAGCAAGGACTTGCCCGACAAGTGTCAGCTGATCGACCAGCGGATCAAGGAGTTGAAACAGGCAGAGAAAAAAGCGGAGTGATCGTTCGTCGCCTGCGCACGCCCTTCGCAGATGCGAGTTTGCGTCGCTTCTGCAAAGGGCCGGCGTGAGTCTTATTCAGCAGCAGGCTTGCGCTTCTTCAGCGGTGCCAGGCCGTCAGCACTGGCCAGAGGCGCGTTGGCCTTCGGCTTGGCAGTAGGCTTGCGCTTGGCTGCGGCTTTCTTGTCGCCGGTCTTCTTCTCGACCTTTTTCTTCTTGCTACCGGCCGCCTTGCCCGAGGCCTTGACCTTCTTCGGCCCGTTGTAGGTGCCCTTCACTTCCTTGATGACCCGGCGCTCGAACTGCTGCTTGAGGTAGCGCTCGATGCTCGACATCAGGTTCCAGTCGTTGTGGGTGATCAGCGAGATCGCCAGGCCTTCGCCACCGGCACGGCCGGTACGGCCCACACGGTGGACGTACTCGTCACCGCTGCGTGGCATGTCGAAGTTGATCACCAGGTCCAGGCCGTCGATATCCAGGCCACGGGCTGCCACGTCGGTCGCCACCAGCACTTTGGAGCTGCCCTGCTTGAAGCGCTCGATGGCCAGCTTGCGGTCCTTCTGGTCCTTTTCGCCATGCAGCACGAAGGCCTTCACGTCCTTGGCCACCAGGTGACCGTAGATGCGGTCGGCCATGGCGCGGGTGTTGGTGAAGATGATCGCCTTGTCGAAGGTTTCGTTGGCCAGCAACCACTGCGCGATCTGCTCTTTATGCTGGTCGTGGTCGGCGGTAATGATCTGCTGGCGGGTGCCTTCAGCCAGTTGCGAGACACTGTTGAGCATCAGGTGTTCAGGGTCTTTCAGCACCTTGCCGATGATGTCGCGCAGGGCCGCGCCACCGGTGGTAGCCGAGAACAGCAAGGTCTGCTCGCGGTTTTCGCACTCTTTGCACAGGCGCTCCATGTCTTCGGCAAAGCCCATGTCGAGCATGCGGTCGGCTTCGTCCAGGATCAGGACCTGCACGTGGGACAGGTCGAGGTTGCCGGCATTGAGCTGCTCGAGCAGGCGACCCGGGGTGCCGATCAGCACGTCAGGCACCTTGCGCAGCATGGCGGCCTGTTCCTTGAAGTCTTCGCCGCCAGTAACCAGGCCCGACTTGATGTAGGTGAACTGCGAGAACAGCTGCACCTGCTTGAGGGTTTGCTGGGCCAGTTCACGGGTCGGCAGCAGGATCAACGCGCGAATCTCGACACGCGGACCGCTGAGGTCGACCAGACGGTTGAGCAGTGGCAGTACGAAGGCCGCCGTCTTGCCGCTGCCGGTCTGTGCAGTCACACGCAGATCCCGCCCTTGCAGGGCCAGGGGGATGGCCGCGGCCTGCACCGGGGTTGGCTCGACAAATTTAAGCTCGGCCACGGCTTTAAGCAGGCGTTCATGCAGGGCGAATTGGGAGAACACGGAGGTAACCTCAGACAAGTGCGGGAAATTCAGTTGCATAGGGTAACGTTTTCTGCCGCCTTAGCCGAATTTCTTTTGGCAACTTTGTCGCTATCCGCGCTCTAATACGGCTTCGTTTCGCAACAAGACTGTACGCAAGCCCATGGATATCCAACGAATCTGGCGTGACTCCCTCGACCTGTGGGGCACCCTCGACCAACATCCCATGCTGCACGCCGCCATCGGTCTGGCGGTACTGCTGCTCATCTCCCTGGTAGTCGGCCGCCTGGCGCGCTTCCTGATACTGCACGGCGCGCGCCTGCTGGCCCGCCAGCCTGCGCTGAAGTGGCTGGACGACTTGCGCCACAACAAGGTGTTCCACCGCCTGGCGCAAACAACCCCGTCCCTGGTGCTGCAATTCGGCCTGAAGCTGGTGCCTGAGCTGTCCGACACCGCCCAGCACTTCCTCGGCAATGTCGCCCTGGCCTTCACCCTGCTGTTCATGACCATGGCGCTGTCATGCCTGCTGGATGCCCTGCTCGACATCTATGCCCGTACCGAACATGCCCGCACCCGCTCGATCAAAGGCTACGTGCAACTGGCCAAGATGATGTTGTGGATCTTCGCCTCGATCATCATCGTCGCCACCCTGATCGACCGCTCGCCGCTGTTGCTGCTGTCCGGCCTGGGTGCGATGTCGGCGGTGCTGCTGTTGGTGTACAAGGACACCCTGCTGTCGTTCGTCGCCAGCGTGCAGTTGACCAGCAACGACATGCTGCATGTGGGTGACTGGATCGAAATGCCGCAGGTAGGCGCCGACGGCGACGTGGTGGACATCACCTTGCACACGGTGAAAGTGCAGAACTTCGACAAGACCATCGTCTCCATCCCCACCTGGCGCCTGATGAGCGAGTCGTTCCGCAACTACCGTGGCATGCAGCAGTCCGGTGGCCGGCGCATCAAGCGCAGCCTATTCATCGACGCCGCCGGCGTGCGCTTCCTCACCCGCGAAGAAGAACAGCGCCTGAGCCAAGTGCAGCTACTGAGTGACTACCTGGCAGGCAAGCGCCAGGAACTGCAAAACTGGAACGAGGCGCTGGGGCCGGTGGCGGACCTGTCAGCCAACCGCCGCAAGCTGACCAACATCGGCACCTTCCGCGCGTTTGCCCTGGCCTATTTGAAGAACCACCCCAATATTCATCCGAACATGACCTGCATGGTGCGGCAGATGCAGACCACCGCCGAAGGCGTACCGCTGGAAATCTACTGCTTCACCACCACCACGGTGTGGGCGGATTACGAACGGATTCAGGGGGATATCTTCGACTATCTGCTGGCGGTGTTGCCAGAGTTCGGCTTGAGCCTGTATCAGCAGCCGAGTGGCAATGATATGCGCGTGGGGTTGGCCGGGCGCACGGCGGCAGAGCCGATGCCGCGTCGCATTGAAGATATGAGCGAGGCTTGAGATTACCGGGGCTGCCCTGCAGCCCCGGATCAACGGGCGCGTCAGGCCTTGCCGGCCAGCGGTGCTTGCGCGCGACCACCCAGGCGGCTCAGCCACACCGACGCCAGGATGATCCCCCCGCCGATGAACAGCCGCCCTAGCGGCTCGTGCTGGTTCCAGATCAACAGGTTCAGCAGCAGCCCTACCGGCACATGCAGGTTGTTCATCACCGCCAGCGTACCGCCAGAAACCAGGCATGCACCTTTGTTCCACCAGTACAGCCCCAGCGCCGTCGGACACAGCCCCAGGAACAACAGCACCAGCCATTGCACGTCAGTGCTCGGCAGGTGCTGAGTGTTGCCGAACAGCAAGAAAGCCGGCAGCACCACCAGCAACGCGCCGAGGTAAAAGTACCCAAAGCGCGCGTAGTGTGGCAGGTCGCTGGGATGGCGAGCGACCAGGTGACGGTACAGCACCTGGCCAGCGGCGTAGGTAAAGTTGGCCAGTTGCAGCAGCAGGAAGCCGATGAAGAACTCGCCGCTGATGCTGTCGAAGCGGATCACGGCAGCACCGGCCACGGCGACCAGCGCGGCCACCAGCGCCCAAGCGTTGAAGCGCCGGTTCAGGGCATCTTCGATCAAGGTCACGTGTAGCGGCGTGAGGATCGTGAACAGCAGCACCTCCGGTACGGTAAGCACGCGGAAACTCAGGTACAGGCAGACGTAGGTGATGCCGTACTGCAACGCGCCAATCAGCAGCATGGAACGCATGAAGCGTGGCTCGACCTGGCGCCAGCGGGTCAGCGGCAGGAACACCAGGCCGGCCAGCAGCACCCTGGCGAGCACTGCGAAATAGCTGTCGACGTGCCCGGCCAGGTACTCGCCGATCAGGCTGAAGGAAAACGCCTGGATCAGCGCGACGATTATCAGGTAGCCCATGGTTGCCTCTCGTGAATCAAGGCCGCGACCTTAGCGGGTTGCAGCGAATGAGTTCAACCATGAGGAATGTAGGGGCTGTACCGGCCTCTTCGCGGGCACGCCCGCTCCCACAGGGACCGCAATGGCCTTTGTAGGAGCGGGTTTACCCGCGAAGAGGCCGACATTGGCGACCTCAAAACCCCAGGGCATAAAAAAGCCCGGCCATACAAGCCGGGCAGGTACACCCAAAGGAGCAAAAACAGGTGTCAGGTTTGGGAATTCGTGAAGCCTCAGGCCACCGCTGCCAACTTGGCCTTGGCTTGGTTGACGCCCTTCTCGTGGAACTCGCCGCTCATGTTCAGGCCTTCGGCATGGATGAAGTCGACATCGTGGATGCCGATGAAAGCCATCACCTGGCGCAGGTACGGTTCCTGGTGGTCACTGCTGGCACCCGCATGGATGCCGCCGCGGGCAGTCAGGACAATGGCGCGCTTGCCGGTCAGCAGGCCTTGCGGGCCGGTCGGGGTGTATTTGAAGGTGATGCCGGCACGCAGCACATGGTCCAGCCAGGCTTTCAGGGTGCTGGGGATGGTGAAGTTGTACATGGGCGCAGCCATCACCAGTACGTCGGCAGCCAACAACTCATCCGTCAGTTCGTTGGAACGGGCCAGGGCCTCCAGTTCGGCGGCGCTGCGCTGTTCTTCGGGCTTCATCCAGCCACCCAGCAGGTTCGCGTCCAGGTGGGGAACCGGGCTTACTGCCAGGTCGCGCACAGTGATCTGATCGGCCGGGTGAGCGGCCTGCCATTGCTGAATGAAGTCCTTGGTCAGCTGACGGGAAACGGAATCCTGCTGGCGGGCGCTGCTTTCGATGATCAGTACGCGGGACATGGGAGTGCCTCCATCGGCAAAAAAGGGTGCGATTCGATGGAGGTGAGATTAAGGCTTGACCTATCGATAAAAAAGCGTAAAAAGTGGGTCCAATCTATCGATTAATCAGTTTATTCCGCGCTGCAGTTCAAGGCGATCCGCAGTTTGATGATTTGCCGATTGAATTTCGCGGTGACATCGACGCTTTTACCTGCCGGTACGTTCACACGGCGCACCCGCGGTGCCTCTGGGCCATTGCGGAAGGTCACCTTGCACGCCGCCGGGACCTGCCCATAGTTGTTGAGGGTGATGGCGCCAATGTCATAGGCCGTGTCATAGGCGGTGTAGTCGAGCTTGACCCCGGTCAGCTCCTTCTCCACATCGATGGGATAAGCCATGGCCCCGAGGGGCAGGCACATCAGTATTGCCGCACAACATTTCTTCATGGGCCGCTCTCCTTGAAAGAGCGCAGCTTAGGACAACAGGAGCGAAAGATGAAAGCGCCGCGCGTAACCCTTGACCAGTGGCGAACCCTGCAAGCAGTGGTCGATCACGGCGGGTTTGCCCAGGCCGCCGAGGCCTTGCACCGCTCGCAGTCATCGGTCAGCTACACCGTGGCCCGCATGCAGGAGCAGCTGGGCGTCCCGCTGTTGCGCATCGATGGCCGCAAGGCGGTGCTGACCGAGGCCGGCAATGTGCTGCTGCGCCGCTCGCGCCACCTGGTCAAGCAGGCCAGCCAGCTCGAAGACCTGGCCCACCACATGGAACAGGGCTGGGAAGCCGAGGTGCGCCTGGTGGTCGATGCCGCCTACCCCAGCGCCCGCCTGGTACGCGCGCTGGCTGCGTTCATGCCACAAAGCCGCGGCTGCCGGGTGCGCCTGCGTGAAGAAGTGCTGTCTGGCGTGGAGGAAGTGATGCACGAAGGCATCGCCGACCTGGCCATCAGCAGCTACAGCATCGGCGGCTACCTGGGCGCCGAATTGAGCGCCGTGGAGTTCATCGCCGTCGCCCACCCCGAACACAGCCTGCACCGCCTGGGACGCGAACTGACCTTCCAGGACCTGGAAAGCCAGCTGCAGGTGGTGATCCGCGACTCCGGCCGCGCCCAACCGCGCGACGTCGGCTGGCTGGGCGCCGAGCAGCGCTGGACCGTCGGCAGCCTGGGCACCGCCGCCACCTTCGTCAGCAGCGGCCTGGGCTTTGCCTGGCTGCCCCGTCACATGATCGAGCGCGAGCTGCGCGAAGGCGTGCTCAAGCCATTGCCGCTGGATCAGGGTGGCAGCCGCCACCCACTGTTCTACCTTTACTCGAGCAAAGAGAAGACCCTGGGCCCGGCCACGCAGATTCTCATCGACCTGCTGCGCAATTTCGACACCGCGCCACTGGACGTGCCCTTCGCAGCCCCCCCACAAGCCTGAGAGGACCGCGCCCATGGCCTATTTCGAACACGAAGGATGCACGCTGCATTACGAGGAATATGGCCAGGGCGAACCCTTGGTGCTGCTGCACGGCCTGGGCTCCAGCTGCCAGGACTGGGAGTTGCAGGTGCCGGTGCTCAGCGGCCACTACCGGGTGATACTCATGGACATCCGCGGCCACGGTCGCTCCGACAAACCCGCTGACGGTTACCAGATCGCCACCTTCAGTGCCGACCTGCTGGCCCTGCTCGAACACTTGCACACAGGCCCGGTGCACTTCGTCGGCCTGTCCATGGGCGGCATGGTCGGCTTCCAGTTTGCCGTCGACCACCCTCAATGGTTGCGCAGCCTGTGCATCGTCAACAGCGCCCCCGAGGTCAAGCGTCGCACCCGCAGTGACTGGCTATGGTGGTTCAAGCGCTGGAGCCTGGCGCGCGTGCTCAGTGTCGAAACCGTCGGCAAGGGGCTGGCCGAACGGCTGTTCCCCAAACCACAACAAGCAGACCTGCGGCAGAAGATGGCCCAGCGCTGGGCGCGCAACGACAAACGCGCCTACCTGAAAAGCTTCGACGCCATCGTCGACTGGGGCGTGCAGGAACGCATCGGGCAGATTCACTGTCCTACCCTGGTGATCGCCGCCGACCACGATTACACGCCGATACAACTCAAAGAGCGCTACGTCGCCCTCATACCCAACGCCAGGCTGGTCGTCGTCGACGATTCCCGGCACGCTACACCCCTCGATCAACCCGAGGTCTTCAACCAGACCCTGCTGCAGTTCCTCGCAGCCGCTTCCACCTCTCAAGGATCTTTGAGCCCATGCTGAAAAAACTCCTGCTCACCGCCTGCTCGGTCGCCTTCGCCACCAGTGTCATGGCTTCCGACAAGACCCCGCACGTCCTGCTGGACACCAGCTTCGGCCAGGTCGAAATCGAGCTGAACGCCGAGAAGGCACCGCTCAGTACCAAGAACTTCCTGCAGTACGTGGACAGCGGCTTCTACAACAACACCATCTTCCACCGCGTGATCCCGGGGTTCATGGTCCAGGGCGGCGGTTTCACTGACCAGATGGTGCAGAAGAACACCAACGACCCGATCAAGAACGAGGCCAGCAACGGCCTGCAGAACACCCGCGGCACCCTGTCGATGGCACGCACGTCCAACCCGAACTCGGCCACCAGCCAGTTCTTCATCAACGTCGCCGACAACGACTTCCTCAACCCAGGTCGCGACGCCGGTTATGCCGTGTTCGGCAAAGTGACCAAAGGCATGGAAGTGGTCGATCAGATCGTCAACTCGCCGACCACCATCAAAAAAGGCATGCGCGACGTACCGGCCGATCCGGTCTATATCAAGTCCGCCAAACGTATCGACTGACTGCAGGCTTCACAGGGATGTGAAACCGCCTGAGGGTCGGACGAACAGGAGTGTTGTCGCCCATGCTGTACCGCCGTTTCGAAAGACTGATCGATATTTTCCGCGAGGCACCGAGCGAAGCCCCCCCAAGCACGGTGTGGCCGTTCTATCTGTACTACCTGCGCCAGGTATGGCCTAGTTTTCTTGCACAGCTGGTGGTTGGCCTGTTCGCCTCGCTGATCGAGGTGGCGATGTTCAGCTACCTCAGCCGCATCATCGACCTGGCTCAGGGTACGCCCAATGCCAACTTCTTCAGCGAGCACAGCGGCGAGCTGATCTGGATGCTGGTGGTGGTCCTGCTGTTGCGGCCAGTGTTCTTCGGCCTGCATGACCTGCTGGTGCACCAGACCATCAACCCTGGCATGACCAGCCTGATCCGCTGGCAGAACCATACCTACGTGCTCAAGCAGAGCCTGAACTTCTTCCAGAGCGACTTTGCCGGGCGCATTGCCCAACGCATCATGCAGACCGGCAACTCGCTGCGCGACTCCGCCGTACAGGCCGTGGACGCGCTATGGCATGTGCTGATCTACGCCATTACGTCGCTGGTGTTGTTTGCCGAGGCCGACTGGCGCCTGATGCTGCCGCTGCTGTTGTGGATCATCGGCTACATCGCCGCGCTCTGCTACTTCGTGCCGAGGGTGAAGGAACGCTCGGTAATTTCTTCCGACGCCCGCTCCAAGCTCATGGGGCGTATCGTCGATGGCTACACCAACATCGCCACCCTAAAGCTGTTCGCCCACACCGACTACGAACAGCAATACGCTCGCGAAGCAATCCGCGAACAAACCGAGAAAACCCAGCTGGCCTCGCGGGTGGTCACCAGCATGGACGTGGTCATCACCACGCTCAATGGCCTGCTGGTGGTCACTACCACCGGCCTTGCCCTGTGGCTGTGGAGCCAGTCGCTGATCACCGTTGGCGCCATCGCCCTGGCCACTGGCCTGGTGATCCGCATCGTCAACATGTCAGGCTGGATCATGTGGGTGGTCAACGGCATTTTCGAGAACATCGGCATGGTGCAGGACGGCCTGCAGACCATCGCCCAGCCGGTCACCGTCACCGACCCGCCCAATGCGCCGGCACTGAAGGTCAGCCGCGGCGCGGTGCGTTTCGATGACGTCGACTTCCATTACGGCAAGGCCACCAATGTCATAGAAGGGCTCAACCTGGACATCCGCCCGGGCGAGAAAATCGGTTTGATCGGCCCGTCCGGGGCAGGCAAGTCGACCCTGGTCAACCTGCTGTTGCGCCTGTACGACGTGCAGGGTGGGCGCATCCTCATCGACGGCCAGGACATTGCCAAGGTGAGCCAGGCCAGCCTGCGTGCACAGATCGGCATGATCACCCAGGATACCTCGCTGCTGCACCGTTCGATCCGCGACAACTTGCTGTATGGTCGCCCAGATGCCAGCGAGGCGGAGTTGATCGAAGCCGTGCGCCGTGCCCGCGCCGACGAGTTCATCCCGCAACTGTCGGATGCCCAGGGGCGTACCGGCTTCGATGCCCATGTGGGGGAGCGCGGGGTCAAGTTGTCGGGCGGTCAGCGTCAGCGTATCGCCATTGCCCGGGTCCTGTTGAAGAATGCGCCGATCCTGATCATGGACGAGGCCACCTCAGCGCTGGACTCGGAGGTGGAGGCTGCCATCCAGGAAAGCCTGGAGACGCTGATGCAGGGCAAGACGGTGATTGCCATCGCCCACCGGCTTTCCACCATTGCCCGTATGGACCGGTTGGTAGTGCTGGACAAGGGACGAATTGCCGAAAGTGGCAGCCACAGTGAGTTGCTGGAGCAGCAAGGGCTGTATGCCCGGTTGTGGCACCACCAGACCGGGGGCTTTGTCGGGGTCGATTGACGCTTGCACCGGCCTCTTCGCGGGCTCGCCCGCTCCCACAGGATCACCACAGGCCTCAGAACTGTGCAATACCTGTGGGAGCGGGCAAGCCCGCGAAAAGGCCGGCACAGGCAACACAAAACGCTCAGTCCCGGCGGTAGGGCAACATCCCCCGCGCCTCTTCGGCATACCCCTTGACCCCTTCCCGTTCCTGCAGCAGAAAATCCTCCACCGCCCGCCGCAACCCCGGGTGCAGCAGGTAATGCCACGACCGCGTCAACACCGGCTCGAAACCGCGAATCAACTTGTGCTCCCCCTGCGCCCCGGCATCGAAACGCTGGTAACCCTCGGCAATGGCAAAGTCCATGCCCTGGTAGAAACACGTCTCGAAATGCAGCCGATCGAACTCATCCAGGCAGCCCCAATAGCGGCCAAACAGGCTGTCGCCGCCCACCAGGCTCAGGGCCATCGCCACATCACGCCCGCCCTGGCGGGCCATTACCACGCGCACCGCCTCGGGCATGCGTTCGGCCAGCAGGCTGAAGAACTCACGGGTCAGGTAAGGTGCCCGGCGGCGCACCGCATAGGTGTTGGCATAGCACAGAAAGACGAAATCCCACTGTGCCTCGTCCAGTTCATCACCGCGGTACCAGCGGAAGTCGATACCCTGCCCCGCCACCTGCTCGCGCTCCTTGCGCATCTGCTTGCGCTTGCGCGAGCTGAGGCTGTCGAGAAAGTCCTGGAAGTCGCGATACCCCCGGTTTTGCCAGTGAAACTGGCAGCCCAGGCGTTCCATCCACCCAGGCAGGCCCGCCAACTGCGCGTCCAGCGCCGGGTCGGTGAAATTGATATGCGCTCCGGAAAGCCCACCCTTGCCCAGATACTCCGGCAGGGCCTGCAGCATCAACAAACCGTCAGCCGGATCGGCCGCCAGCAGCCGTGGGCCGCTGACCGGGCTGAACGGTACAGCGCCAAGCAGTTTTGGGTAGTAGGCGATACCGGCCCGCTCACAAGCATCGGCCCAACCATGATCGAACACATACTCGCCAAATGAGTGCCACTTGCGGTACGCGGGCAACAGCGCCCGTACCTGTCCGTCACGCTCCAGCACCAGGTGCTCGGCGGCCCAGCCCGTGTTGCGCGCCACGCTGCCGCTGTCCTCCATTGCACTGAGAAAAGCATGGCGCAGGAAGGGTTGGCCGGCTGGCACAAGGGCATCCCAGGTGGCCGTCGAAAGATCACGCAGGTGGGCAAGGCTGTACAGGCTGGTCACGTTTTCGGCTCGCTGTCTGAAGACCGTCAGTATCCCCAAGGAAGGCCCGTCGCTCAAATGACGAACGCCGGGTGGGTCCTTCAATACTCAATTACTTAACAACAGTGCCACTAATCAGACATTAATCTGTCATTGGCCCCCGCAATACTTGCGCCTGTTTTCCGGAACCCTAGAACCTGTCTATTCAGGCCCTTTCCGAAGACATGCCAACGCAGGGGCAGGCGCTTGAGCCTCCCCCATTTTTTTCAGTAGGGAGAACCTTATGCGTCTTGTTTCCACACTTACCGGAGTAAGCCTCACCGGCATGATGCTGGCCCTGAGTGCCCCGGCCAGTGCTGCTGTCGACGCCAAGCTGCTCGAAATGCTCCGCGCCAATGGCTCGATCAACCAGGCGCAGTACAACGAACTGCAGGGCGACCTGGCAAAAGAAACCAAGGAAAAGGCCGACCAGAAAGCTCAGTCCGAACGCATGAGCTCCTTTGAACAAAAAGTGGCATGGGCCGCCAAGACCCAGATCAAGGGTGACGTGCGCCTGCGTTACGAAGACGTCAACGTCGACGATCCGAACAGCAGCAGCGGCAACCAGGACCGCCAGCGGGTACGTGCCCGTGTCGGTTTCTACAGCGAGATCAACCCGCAGGTCGACGCTGGGGTCCGTATCGCCACTGGCAGCAGCGCTGACCGACGTTCGACCAACCAGAGCTTCGACAACTACTTCGACAAGAAGTCGCTGTGGGTCGACCTGGCCTACCTCGACTGGCACCCGACTGCAGTCCCTAACCTGCACCTGATTGGCGGCAAGATGCAACAGCCTTGGGTGAGCATGGGCGACATCATCTGGGATAGCGACATCAACCCGGAAGGTGTGGCGGCCACTTACAAGGCTGACCTGGGCGGGGCCGAAGTGTTTGCCAGCGCCGGTCAGTACACCTTGAAGGACAACGTCGATGGTGACGGCGTCCAGTACAAGCACGATGCGCAGGTCTACCACGGCCAGTTGGGTGCCAAGTTCGCGCCGGCCGACGTGCTCAAGCTCACCGTGGGTGCCAGCATCTATGGTTACGACAACGACAAGGAAGCAGCCATCCTGCAGTCGTTCGGCAACACCACCAACGAGTTCAATCTGGTGGAAGGCTTTGGCCAGATCGACTTCACTGGCTTGGCCATTCCGTTGTCGGCCTATGGCCAGTACGTGAAGAACACCGACAGCACCGACGGGGAAGATCAGGCCTGGCTGGCTGGCCTGAAAACCAAAATGGGTGCCTGGAGCCTGGACTACAACTACCGCGATGTGCAGCGTAACGCGGTGGTCAGCCTGTTCACCGATTCGGACTTCGGCAACGGCTACACCGGTTCGCGTGGTCACAAGTTCAAGGTCGGTTACGAAATCGACAAGAACTTCTCCCTGGGTGCTGCCTACCTGATGGCCAAGACCGACCTGTCGCAGCTGCCGAACAGCAATGCTGACGTAGATACCCTGCAGGTTGATCTGGAAGCCAAGTTCTAAGCGACACCCTGCTCTGCTTCACCTGAAGCGGGAAACGCCGACCCCATCCGGCGTTTCCCGCTTCTTTTTGCCTGTGTGAAATGCGCCGGCCCCTTCGCGGGCTTGCCCGCTCCCACAGAATCACCACAGACCTTGAGAACTGTGCTGTACCTGTGGGAGCGGGCAAGCCCGCGAAGAGGCCGTAACAGGCGCCTGATGAATCAGCGCTTGCGCAGAATCACGCTACCAATCGAATACCCCGCACCAAACGAGCTCAACACGCCCAACGAGCCCTTGGCCAGGTCATCCTGGTACAGGTGGAAGGCAATCACCGACCCCGCCGAGCTGGTATTGGCGTAACGGTCCAGAATCACCGGTGCCTCTTCCTCGGCCACTTCACGCCCCAACAGTTTCTTGACGATCAGCTGATTCATGCTGAGGTTGGCCTGGTGCAGCCAGAAGCGCTTCACGTCGCCCGGTTGCAACCCGTTCTCCTGCAGGTGCTCACCGATCAGCTCGGCCACCTTCGGGCACACCTCGCGGAACACCTTGCGGCCTTCCTGGATGAACAGCTTGTCCGCAGCGCCTTCGCCCTCTTCCGCCGCACGGTTGAGGAAGCCGAAGTTGTTGCGGATGTTGTTGGAGAACTCAGTCCAGAGCTTGCTGCTGACGATGTCGAACTGGTGCGCCGAAGTGGCCTGGTCGGCACGCTCCAGCAACACGGCGGTGGCGGCATCGCCAAAAATGAAATGGCTGTCGCGGTCACGGAAGTTGAGGTGGCCGGTGCACACTTCGGGGTTGACCATCAGCACCGCCCGCGCCTGGCCCAGCGCTACGCTGTTGGCGGCGGTCTGTATGCCGAAGGTGGCCGACGAGCAGGCCACGTTCATGTCGAAGGCAAAGCCCTGGACACCCAGTGCCTGTTGCACTTCGATGGCGATCGCCGGGTAAGGGCGCTGCAAGTTGGAGCAGGCGACGATCACCCCGTCGACATCAGCCGCCGTCCGGCCTGCGCGCTCCAGGGCCTGGCGGGCAGCGGCCACGGCCATTTCACACAGCACCGACGGTTCATCGTTGCTACGCTCGGGCAGGCGCGGCTTCATGCGCTGCGGGTCGAGGATACCGGCCTTGTCCATGACAAAGCGGCTCTTGATGCCCGAGGCCTTTTCGATAAACGCCGCGTCGGAGAGCGGCGCCGCCTCGACTTCACCGCGCTCGATGGCGGCAGCGTTGTCCTGGTTGAACTGCTGCGACCAGGCATTGAAGGAAGCCACCAGCTCTTCGTTGGAAATGCTCTGGGCCGGGGTGTACAGGCCGGTGCCGCTGATCACGACGTTATGCACGGTCGTTCCTCTGGTCAAAGGCCATCGCCACAGGGCGCTGGCTGGAAACATGACAGGTTAATGGCACTTTAGTGCCAATTCAGGGGCATACGTTTACCCCCGCGCGGCGGGCTTATCCGCCAAGGGCCGCAAAGCGGCCCCAAACGCCCCAAAGTTTGCCACAAATAATGGAGGTTAGCCTTCCACCTGACTCCATTGTTTGCTCAATCGCTTGTCAGAAATCGGCACCTTGGTCCCCAACTGCTGGGCAAACAGCGACACTCGATATTCTTCCAGCCACCAGCGGTACACGGTCAGTTGCTCATCGCGCTTGCCTTCCTGGGCATGCTTGTCGGCACGGGCCTTGTACTGCGCCCACAAATTGGCCAGCTCGCCGCTCCACACCCGGTCCTTCTGTACTTGCGAGCCGAGTTTCTCGAGGCGCAATTCAACCGCCTTGAGGTAACGCGGCAACTCCTTGAACCACACCCCAGGCGTTTCGCGTACGAAGCCCGGGTACACCAGGTTGCCTAGCTGCTGCTTGATGTCGTTCAGTGCCACCGCTTGGCTCAGGTCGATCTTGCCCTTGAAGCGTTTCTGCAGACCATGCCACAGCTTCAGCACTTCCAGGGTCTGCCTTGCCAGGCGCTCGGCATGCTCGGCCCAGCTGCCGCGCTTGCGTTCAGCCAGCGCGGCCAAGGCCGCGCCATCACGTGGCAACGGTTGTTCGCCTTCAAGGATGCAACTGTCCAGGCTGGCCAGCAGAATGTCTTCGACCAGCGCTTCTACCCGCCCCATTTCACGGTACAGCAGGCCCAGCTCGGTCAGCCCCGGCAGCTTGCCGCGCAGGAACTTGGCCGGCTCGGCCAGTTGCTGCAGCAACAGCCGTTGCAAGGCGCGGCGGTGCTGAAACTCGGCTTCGGCCTGGGTCGAGAAACGCCCTTCACGCACAGTGCCGTTGTCTTCCACCAGTGCCGGGTACACGGTCATCGACAGGCCGGCGATCTTCTGCTGGGCGGTCTGCTTCACTTCGCTGAAGGCCTTGGCCTGCACCGGCTGCTCACCCTTGGCGTCACGCGGCACGGCCAGGGCAGCCTGGCTGGCGGCAGCAAAGCGCGCGGTCAGTTCCGCCAGGTCGCGGCCTTCGCCAAGGAACTTGCCCTGGCCATCGACCACTTCGATGTTCATGCGCAGGTGGCCCTCGACCTGGTTGACCGACTCGTCCCAGGCCTCGTCCGACACACGTGCACCGGTCATGCGCAGCAGTTCCTGGCCCAGGGCCTGAGGCAGCGCCCCTTGGCCGAAGGTCATGCGTGCCAGCGAAGCCTTGACGAAGTCTGGCACCGGGACAAAGTTCTTGCGCAGGGCCTTGGGCAGGTTGCGCACCAGCGCCACGCACTTGGCCTCCAGCAGGCCCGGCACCAGCCACTCCAGGCGCTCGCCCGGCAGGCTCGGCAACAGCGGTGCCGGCACCCGCACCGTCACACCATCACGGGGGTGGCCGGGCTCGAAGTGGTAGCTCAGCGGCAGGCGCAGATCGCCCACCTGCATACTGTCGGGGTACTGTGCGGCGGTCACTTCGCTGGCCTCGCGGGCCAGCACGTCCTCCTCGCGCATGATCAGCAGGTTGGCGTCCTTCTGGCTGCCCATGCGGTACCAACTGTCAAAGGTCGCCGTCTGGTGGATTTCCGCCGGCAGGCGTGCTTCGTAGAAAGCGTACAGCGTTTCTTCGTCAGCCAGGATGTCACGCCGGCGAGCCTTGGCTTCCAGCTCGTCCAGCTCTTCAAGCAGGCGTTTGTTGGCCGCCAGGCACTTGGCCCGCGACTGGATTTCGCCACCCACCAGGCCTTCACGGATAAACAGCTCGCGCGAGGTCGCCGGGTCGATCGGGCCGTAGTGCACCGGCCGACGGCCGACCAGGATCAGCCCGTAGAGCGTGATCTGCTCGTAGGCCACCACCTGCCCGCGCTTCTTCTCCCAGTGCGGCTCGAAATGGTTTTTCTTGATCAGGTGGCCGGCCAGCGGCTCGATCCAGTCCGGCTCGATCTTGGCCACCATGCGCGCATACAGCTTGGTGGTTTCGACCAGCTCGGCAGCCATGACCCACTGCGGGCGCTTGCGTCCCAGGCCCGACGATGGATGCACCCAGAAGCGCCGCTGGCGGGCGCCCTGGTAGTCGCCCTCTTCTGTCTTCTGGCCAATCTGGCTGAGCAGCCCGCTGAGGATTGCCTTGTGCATCTTCTGGTAATCGGTCGGTTCCTTGTTCACCGTCAGCTGCAGGTCACGGCAAATCAGCGCCAACTGACGATGAGCATCGCGCCACTCGCGCAGCCGCAAGTAGTTCAGGAACTGCTTGCGGCACCAGTTGCGCAGCGGGTTGGCAGTCAGCGCCTGGCGTTGTTCCTCGAAGCCGCGCCACAGGTTGACCAGCGCAGCGAAGTCCGAGTCCACGTCCTTCCACTGTGCGTGCGCCTGATCGGCGGCCTGCTGGCGTTCTGGAGGGCGTTCACGCGGGTCCTGCACCGACAGCGCGCTGGTGACGATCAGCACTTCCTGCAGGCTGCCCAGGCGCGCGCCTTCAAGCAGCATGCGGCCCAGCCGCGGGTCGATCGGCAAACGCGCCAGCTGGCGGCCAATTGGCGTCAGCTGGTTCTCGCGGTTAACCGCCGAAAGCTCCTGCAACAGGTTGAAGCCGTCGCTGATGGCTTTGCCATCCGGCGGCTCGATGAACGGGAAGGCATCGATTGCGCCCAGGCGCAGGTGCAACATCTGCAGGATCACCGCCGCCAGGTTGGTGCGCAGAATCTCCGGGTCGGTAAACGCTGGCCGGCTGTTGAAGTCCTCTTCGCTGTAGAGACGCACGCAAATGCCCGGCTCGACCCGGCCGCAACGGCCTTTACGCTGGTTGGCACTGGCCTGTGACACGGCCTCGATCGGCAGGCGCTGGACCTTGGCGCGGTAGCTGTAGCGGCTGATGCGCGCAGTACCGGTGTCAATCACATAGCGGATGCCAGGCACGGTCAGCGAGGTTTCGGCGACGTTGGTGGCCAGCACCACGCGGCGCCCGGTGTGCGGTTGGAAGATACGCTGCTGCTCGGCCGGCGACAGGCGCGCGTACAGCGGCAAAATCTCGGTATGGCGCAGTTGCGCCTTGCGCAGAATCTCGGCGGCATCACGGATTTCCCGCTCGCCCGGCAGGAAGATCAGCACATCGCCCGGGCCCTTGCCCTCGCTGCGTTCGTGCTGCGCCAGCTCGTCGAGGGTGGCAAGGATGGCCTGATCGACGGTGAGGTCGTCCTCGATCTGGTTGCCCTCTTCGTCCTGCTCGCTGGTCAGCGGGCGGTACCAGGTGTCCACCGGGAAGGTGCGCCCGGACACCTCGATGATCGGCGCACCGTCGAAGTGCCTGGAGAAGCGCTCCAGGTCGATGGTGGCCGAGGTGATGATCAGTTTCAGGTCCGGTCGGCGATGCAGCAACGTTTTCAGGTAGCCGAGCAGGAAGTCGATGTTCAGGCTGCGCTCGTGCGCTTCGTCGACGATGATCGTGTCATAGCGTTCAAGGAAGCGGTCGTGCTGGGTTTCGGCCAGGAGGATGCCGTCGGTCATCAGCTTGACCAAGGTATTGGAATCGCTCTGGTCTTCGAAACGCACCTGGTAGCCGACCAGCGCGCCCAAGGGCGTGCCCAGCTCTTCGGCGACTCGCGCGGCCACGCTACGCGCTGCGATCCTGCGTGGCTGGGTATGGGCGATCAACCCATGGCTGCCACGGCCAAGCTCAAGGCAGATCTTCGGCAGCTGGGTCGTCTTGCCAGAGCCGGTTTCGCCGGCGATCACCAACACCTGGTTTTCGGCCAAGGCCTTCTTGATTTCGTCACGCTTGGCGGCGATGGGCAGGTTGTCGTCGTAGCGTACGGTCGGCACGCTCTGCTGACGCGCGGTGACCTGAGCGCAGGAGGCCTGGACCTTCTCCACCCACTGCGCCAGTTTCGCCTCGTCGGGGCGCTTGCGCAGTTCGTGCAGTTGCCGGCGCAGGCGATGGCGGTCGGCAATCATGGCGTGGTCGAGGTTTTGCAGCAGTTTGTCGATGGCGTGGTCAGTCATGGGGCTTTTTAGTGATGCAGGTGAGCCTGCTTTTTCATGATCGGCATTCGGAAAGTCGGGCGATTGTCGCAGATTTGCGGATTCTCTGCTGCCTGCACGCTCCCACATTGACCGTGATGCTTTCAGCACGAATGTTTAGCCAAGTGCGATGTAAAGGTTGCCATTCACTGCTTTAATCAACCTTACGCCGCATGTGAGTATCAAAGGCATGACTCCCGCCCAGCCCATCGCCCCACCGTCGTCCCGCCCTTCGCTGCCGAAGGCCCGGAGCCGTGCCGGGGAAAATCCGCTGGTCCACATCATCCTCGCCTTCTGGGCCTTGTGGCACTGCCGTCACGCGCGCCCACCGGACACCTCGCTCACGCCATTGTGACCAAACCCGGCCAGCGTCTGGCCGTTTGACTCAACCGGGCCGCCTGCTTGCGCGGTGGCCCTGCGCGTCTATGAGCGAATTGATCATGCACTTTGCCCCTGTAGAGCAGGCTACCCGTTTTCTGGCCGACAACCCCGATATCGAGCTGTTCGAACTGTTCATCCTCGACGCCAACGGTGTACCACGCGGCAAGCTGTTGCACCGCGAGGAACTGCTGGCCGTGTACCAGACAGGCCGGCCACTACCCAGCACCATCCTTGGCCTGACCCTCAATGGCGACGACGTGGAAAACTCCGGCCTGGTGTGGGACGTCGGCGATATCGACTGCCGTGCCTACCCGCTTGACGGCAGCCTGGTGCGCCTGCCCTGGCGCCGGGTGCCAACCGCTGCAGTGCAGGTGAGCATGCACCCCAGCGAGGGGCTGCCGGCCAGCATCGCTGACCCACGCCATGTGCTGCTGCGCACCATCGAAGCGCTGAAGGCTGACGGTTATCACCCGGTGATGGCCTGCGAGCTGGAGTTCTACCTGCTTGACCAGCAGCGTGATGCCCAAGGCCGCCCACAACCGGCACTGGACAACGATGGCGGCCGCCCCCGCAGCACCCAGGTCTATGGCCTGCGCGAACTGGAGCAGATCGAACCGTTCCTCGCCGACCTGTACGCTGCCTGCAAGGCCCAAGGCATCCCGGCGCGCACGGCCATTTCCGAGTACGCCCCGGGCCAGGTGGAAATCACCCTGGAGCATGGCGATGCGCTGCAGGCGATGGACCAGGCGGTGCGCTACAAGCGCCTGGTAAAAGGTGTGGCCCATGCCCACGGCATGCAGGCCTGCTTCATGGCCAAGCCATTCGCCCAACTGGCCGGCACCGGCATGCACATGCACCTGAGCCTGGCCGACAGCGCCGGCAACAACCTGTTCGCCAGCGAAGACAAGGCCGGCACCCCGCTGCTGCGCCAGGCCGTGGCCGGCATGCTGCGCCACCTGCGCGACTCGCTGCTGCTGTTCTGCCCCAACGCCAACTCCTTCCGCCGCTTCCAGGCCAACAGCTATGCGCCCCTGGCACCAACCTGGGGCGTGGACAACCGCACCGTGAGCCTGCGCGTGCCAGGTGGCCCGGCCAACAGTCGGCATGTGGAGCACCGCATCTGTGGCGCGGATGCCAACCCTTACCTGGCTGCTGCGGCGATCCTTGCTGCCAGCCACTGGGGCATCCGCGAACAGCTTGACCCAGGCGCGCCCGTTGAAGGCAACGGCTATGCCCAGGCCACCGAACACCTGCCCACTGACTGGCTGACCGCACTCGACGCCCTGCAACATTCCGATTGGGCCCGTGAAGCATTGGGCGAAGACTTCCTTGGCGTGTACCTGAAGGTCAAGCGCGCCGAGTACCGCCAGTTCATGGCTGAAGTCAGCGAACAGGACTGGCGCTGGTACCTGCACCAGGCCTGAGCCCCTACAAAACAAGGAACACCCATGAACGCAGCATTGAACAACGGCCCGGCGCAGCGCGCGCCGTCCTACTACAGCGCCACCCTCAACGACCAAACTGCGTACCCGCAACTCAAGGGCACGGTGCAGGTGGATGTGGCGATCATCGGCGGTGGCTTTACGGGCGTGGCCACGGCGGTTGAACTGGCCGAGCGCGGCCTGAAGGTCGCCATCGTCGAAACCAACCGTATCGGCTGGGGCGCCAGCGGTCGCAACGGCGGCCAGGTCACCGGCAGCCTGTCGGGCGACGAGGCCATGCGCTCGCAGATGCGCAACCACCTGGGCGCCGAAGTTGACGACTTCATCTGGCACTTGCGCTGGCGCGGGCACCAGGTGATCGAGCAGCGCGTGGCGCGCTATGGCATCGATTGCGACCTCAAGCGTGGCCACCTGCATGCAGCCATGAAGCCTTCGCACATGAACGAACTGCGTGCGTTCGAGGCCGAAGCACAGCGCCGCGGCATGGGCGAGCAGGTGCAACTGCTCGATCGCGCTGCAGTGGCCGAGCATCTGCAAAGCCCGCTTTATCTGGGTGCGTTGAAGAACCTGCGCAACCTGCACCTGCACCCACTCAACCTGTGCCTGGGCGAAGCCCGTGCCGCACATGGCCTGGGTGCACTGATATTCGAAAATTCCGAAGTGCTGGACATCGTCCATGGCCCGCGCCCGGCGGTGGTTACCGCGCATGGCCGGGTGGAGGCACGCCAGGTGATGTTGGCCGGCGATGTGTATCACAAGCTGGAAAAGCGCCAGCTCAAGGGCAAGATCTTCCCGGCCATGGGCGGTATCGTCACCACCGCGCCGCTGGGTGAACTGGCCGAGCAGATCAACCCGCAGGACCTGGCGGTGTACGACTGCCGCTTCGTCCTCGACTACTACCGCCTGACGGCCGACAAGCGCCTGCTGTTCGGCGGCGGCGCCAACTACTCAGGCAAGGATTCACGCGACATCGAAGGCGAATTGCGCCCCTGCATCGAACGCACCTTCCCGGCATTGAAGGGGGTGCCGATCGAGTTCCAGTGGAGCTGCGCCATGGGCATCGTGGTCAACCGCATCCCGCAGCTGGGCAAGCTGTCGGACAACGTGTGGTACTGCCAGGGTTACTCGGGGCATGGCATCGCCACCAGCCACATCATGGGTGAGATCATGGCCGAAGCGTTGACCGGGACGCTGGAGAAATTCGACACCTTCGCCCAGTGCAAGCATGTGCGGGTGCCGATGGGGGACTTGCTGGGGAACCCGCTGCTGGCGGCGGGGATGTGGTATTACCAGATGCTCGAGAAGCTGCGCTGAGTTGCGCGGATGTAGGAGCGGGTTTACCCGCGAAAGGGCCGGCCCTGCTGACCGATCTCCACCCGCCGTTCACCGTTGTCGCCACTACCGTATTCGCGGGTAAACCCGCTCCTACAGGGGCTCACAACGTCTGAAGACGGCGCCGCCCCTAGCCATTGATGCATCGCCGCCGAAATCCCAGGGCCGCGTCGCGGCCCTTTCGCGACACGAGGCCGCCCCCACACTGAGCGTGCAGGCTGGTGGTCAGGCGATCTTCTTCAAGCCTTGCTTCTTGAGCTCTTCATCACGCAGTTCGCGGCGCAGGATCTTGCCCACGTTGGTGGTCGGCAGCGAATCGCGGAACTCGATGTGGCGCGGTACCTTGTAGCCGGTAACGTTGGCACGCATGTGCTCCATCACCTGCTCCTTGGTCACGGTCATGCCCGGCTTGACCACGATGAAGACCTTGATCACTTCACCCGACTTCTCGTCCGGCACACCGATGGCTGCGCACTGCAGCACGCCCGGCAAGGCAGCCAACACGTCTTCCAGCTCGTTGGGGTACACGTTGAAGCCCGAGACCAGGATCATGTCTTTCTTGCGGTCGACGATGCGCATGTAGCCGTCCGCCTGGATCACGGCGATGTCGCCGGTCTTCAACCAGCCTTCGCTGTCGAGAATCTCGGCCGTGGCGTCTTCACGCTGCCAGTAGCCCTTCATCACCTGCGGGCCCTTGACACACAGCTCGCCCACTTCGCCAAGCGGCAACTCATTGCCGGCATCGTCGATGACCTTGCACAGGGTCGACGGCACCGGAATACCGATGGTGCCCACCTGGTTCGCTTCCGACGGGTTCACCGCCGCCACCGGGCTGGTTTCGGTCATGCCGTAGCCTTCGCAGATGGCGCAACCGGTAACGGCCTTCCAGCGCTCGGCCACGCTTAGCTGCAAGGCCATACCGCCCGACAGGGTGATTTTCAGCGCCGAGAAATCCAGGGCTCGGAACGCCTCGTTGTTGCACAGGGCAACGAACAGGGTGTTGAGGCCCACAAAGCCGCTGAACTTCCACTTGCCCAGTTCCTTGACCATCGCCGGCAAGTCTCGCGGGTTGCTGATCAGCACGTTGTGGTTGCCGATCAGCATCATCGCCATGCAATGGAAGGTAAACGCATAGATGTGGTAAAGCGGCAGCGGGGTGATGAGGATTTCGCAGCCTTCGTGCAGGTTGGCGCCCATCAGTGCGCGGCACTGCAGCATGTTGGCCACCAGGTTGCGGTGGGTCAGCATGGCGCCTTTGGCCACGCCGGTGGTACCGCCGGTGTACTGCAGCACCGCCACGTCGTTGGCCTGCGGGTTGGCTTCGGTCACTGGCTGGCCCTTGCCCAGCGCCAGGGCGTCATTGAAACGCACGGCCTGCGGCAGGTTGTAGGCCGGCACCATCTTCTTCACGTACTTGATCACGCTGTTGATCAGCAGGCGCTTGAGTGGTGGCAGCAGGTCGGCCACTTCGGTGACGATAACGTGCCTGACCTGGGTTTTGGGCACCACTTTTTCGGCCAGGTGGGCCATGTTGGCCAGGCACACCAAGGCCTTGGCACCCGAGTCGTTGAACTGGTGTTCCATCTCCCGCGCGGTGTACAGCGGGTTGGTGTTGACCACGATCAGCCCGGCACGCATGGCACCGAAGACCGCGACCGGGTATTGCAGGACATTGGGCAGTTGCACGGCAATGCGGTCACCCGGCTTGAGGTCGGTATGCTGCTGCAGCCAGGCGGCAAACGCCCCCGACAACGCATACAACTCGCCATAAGTGATAGTCTTGCCCAGGTTGCTAAAGGCCGGTTTGTCGGCAAAGCGTTGGCAGGATTGCTTGAGTACTGCCTGGATATTGGGGAATTCGTCAGGATTGATTTCCGCCGTAATCCCGGCTGGGTACTTATCCTTCCAAAAATTTTCGATCATGGAAGCCCACTCCTTCAGCAACAGCGAAGTTCGATTCACGCGTCGATGCGCTTATTATTGATATGAGATGACGGTTCGTTGCAAACCGGATCATCTGGAAGCGGGCCGAGAGTAACAGCTTTGTCTGGGGTCGCCTAGAGGCCAAAACAGGCCTTATGGTCACAAAAATGACTCAATGAACAATACAGGTCATTTTTAGAGTAATTATCCAAAATGTCGCAGATAAGGCTGTATAGAGCCTGTTAGAGCGGTTTAAGGCATTCGCGGGTAAACCCGCTCCTACATTGGGCGGTGCAGGAGCGGGTTTACCCGCGAAGAAGCCATCCCGGTATCACGCTATATCGCGCAACTCCCGCCGCAAAATCTTGCCCACCGGCGTCATGGGCAACGATTCGCGCAGCACGATGTGCTTGGGTACTTTGTAGCCGGTGAAGTTGGCCTTGCAGTAGGCCTTCAGCTCATCAACGCTCAGCCCCCCCTCGCGCGGCACCACGAACAGCTTGACCGCCTCGCCGGAACGCTCGTCCGGCACACCGATAGCCGCACAGTTGGCGACCTTGGGATGCCCCATCACCACATCCTCGATTTCGTTGGGGTACACGTTGAAGCCCGAGACGATGATCATGTCCTTCTTGCGGTCGACAATGCGGGTGAAGCCGTCCGGGTCGATCACCGCGATATCACCGGTCTTGAACCAGCCTTCTGCATCCAGTGCCTGGGCCGTTGCCTCGGGCTGCTGCCAGTACCCCTTCATGACCTGCGGGCCTTTGATGCAAAGCTCGCCCCGCTCGCCCAGCGGCAGTTCGTTGCCATCATCATCGATGACCTTGAACGCGGTACCCGCCACGGGGATGCCCACGGTACCCAGACGCGCCAGCTGGCCGTAGGGGTTGGTGCTGGCCACCGGCGAGGTTTCTGTCAGGCCGTAGCCTTCAACGATGCGGCACCCGGTAAGGTCTTCCCAGCGCTCGGCGGTGGCCTTGACCAGCGCTGTGCCACCAGAGTTGGTGACCTTCAGCGCCGAGAAGTCCAGCTGACGGAAGCCCGGGTGGTCCATCAGTGCGACAAACAGGGTATTGAGGCCCAGCAAGGCAGAGAAACGCCACTTGCCCAGCTCCTTGATGAAGCCGGGAATATCCCGCGGGTTGGTAATCAGCACGTTATGGTTGCCGGTGACCATCATGCACATGCAATTCGCGGTGAAGGCATAGATGTGGTACAGCGGCAGCGGCGCGATCATCACTTCCTGGCCGTCCTTCAGCAGCTTCTGCCCATCGGGGCCGTGCTGCGAGAAGCAGGCCAGCACCTGCAGCATGTTGGCCACCAGGTTGCCATGGGTGAGCATGGCGCCCTTGGCCAGGCCGGTGGTGCCGCCGGTGTACTGCAGCACCGCGATGTCATCGAGGTTCAGCGACACCGGTTTGGGCGACAGCCCGCGGCCCTCGCGCAGCACCTGCTTGAACGGCACCGCCTGGGGCAACCGGTAGGCCGGCACCATCTTCTTCAACTTGTCGACCACGGTGTTGACCAGCCAGCCCTTGGCGGCCGGCAGCAGGTCGCCCATCTTTGCCTCGATCAGGTACTCGATACCGGTATCGGGCAGCACCTCCTGCACGCGCTTGCCGAACATGTTCAGGTACACCAGCGCACGCGCGCCACTGTCCTTGAACTGGTGGCGCATCTCGCGCTCGGTGTACAGCGGGTTGGTATTGACCACGATCAGCCCGGCGCGCATGGCACCGAAGACGGCGATGGGGTACTGCAGCACATTGGGCATCTGTACGGCGATGCGCTCACCCGGTTTGAGGTCGGTGTGCTGCTGCAACCAGGCAGCGAAGGCTGCCGAATGGCGCTCCAGTTCCGCGTAGCTGAGGGTCACGCCCAGGTTGCTGAACGCCGGGCGGTCGGCAAAGCGCTTGCAGGAGCGCTCGAACACCTCGACGACCGAGGCGTAGGCATTGATGTCGATGGTGGAAGGCACGCCTGCCGGGCGCTTGTCATTCCAGAAGTCGGCTTGCATTTATTATTGTTCCTCTGCCTGGACCTGCACTGCGTCCTTTAGTCCTTTACCTGACCGCCTGCTGGCGAAAAGGCGTTGATTCGACGTTAGCAGGTAAACCCAAGGTGGCATATACGCCAAGTGCCGCCATTAACATTGTGAATCTTATTTGTGCCCCTCCTGCAATCCGGCCGGTTGTGCATACACTGTTCGGGTAACCGCGCGCACAAGGACCCGCCATGCCCCACGACGCCTTCTGGCTGCCCGCCAGTGAGCACTGCAGCCTGTACGTACACCAATGGCTGCCGGCCACACCGGTAAAGGCCGTGGTGCTGCTGGCCCATGGCATGGCCGAGCATGCCGGGCGCTACCAGCGCCTGGGCCAGGCTCTGAGCGAGGCCGGCTTTGCCCTGTTCGCTGCCGATCAGCGTGGCCACGGGCGCACGGCCGAACTGGGCAACCTCGGCCTGTTCGCCCGCCATCATGGCTGGAATGCCGTGGTCAATGACCTGGGGTGTGTGGCCCAGCACATCGGCCAGCAGTTCCCGTGCACGCCGCTGTTCCTGTTCGGCCACAGCATGGGCAGCTACATCGCCCAGGCGTACCTGCTGCATCACAGTGGCAGCCTGCACGGGGCGATCCTCAGCGGTTCCAACTACCAACCGGCCCTGCTGTACCGCTTTGCGCGGCTGATTGCCCGGCTGGAGTCCTGGCGCCAGGGGCCACTGGGCAAGAGTGCACTGATCGAATGGTTGTCCTTCGGTTCGTTCAACAACGCCTTCAAGCCCAACCGCACGGCCTTCGACTGGCTCAGCCGCGACCCCGGCGAGGTCGATCAGTACGTGAATGACCCGTTGTGCGGCTTTCGCTGCACCAACCAGTTGTGGCTCGATCTGCTGCAAGGCTTGGCGCAGATCAGTCAGCCGGGTAACCTCGCGCAGATCGATCCCAACCTGCCGATGCTGGTGATTGGCGGTGAATGTGATCCGGTCAGTGCCGGCAAGCGTCTCACCCATCTGGCCGACGCCCTGCGCGCGACCGGCAACCGACATGTACAGCTGCGCATCTATCCTGAGGCGCGGCATGAAGTACTCAACGAAACCAACCGTGGCGAGGTCATCGCCGATATTCTCGGCTGGCTGGAACAGGCGCTGGCCCTTGGCCGCCCTGCGCGCAGTGAATGATAGCCGCCCTCGCCCAACGCTTAAGGAAGCATCGATGTCCCAGGTCACCAACACGCCTTACGAAGCCCTCGAAGTCGGCCAGAAGGCCGAGTACAAGAAGTCCGTTGAAGAACGCGACATCCAACTGTTCGCTGCGATGTCCGGTGACCACAACCCGGTTCACCTGGATGCCGAGTTCGCCGCCAAGAGCATGTTCCGCGAACGTATTGCCCATGGCATGTTCAGCGGCGCGCTGATCAGTGCGGCAGTGGCCTGCACCCTGCCTGGCCCTGGCACCATCTACCTGGGCCAGCAGATGAGCTTCCAGAAACCGGTGAAAATCGGCGACACCCTGACCGTGCGCCTGGAAATCCTCGAGAAGCTGCCCAAGTTCAAGGTGCGCATCGCCACCAACGTCTACAACCAGAACGACGAGCTGGTGGTCGCGGGTGAGGCCGAGATCCTGGCGCCGCGCAAGCAGCAGACCGTCGAGCTGGTGTCGCCGCCGAATTTTGTGGCGAGCTGAATTGTGATGCAGCCAGCACCTACTTCAAGGCTGCTCTCCTGGGTAACCCGCTAATTCGTTGATTTAGCGGGCATCCTGTGGGATATGGGCTGGCCCGCAAAGAGCCGGTACCCCCACATCATTCGATAGCCTGCAAACGCCGCTCGATATGCCGCCGCTCAGGCGCCTGTCGGGTCAAGGCCAGCGCCTGCTGCCAGGCCGCTCGCGCCTCTTCTACCTGCCCCAGCTGGCAATGCAACTCGGCGCGCGCCGCATGTGCCAGGTGATAGTCCAGCAACTCCCCCCGCGCCAGAATCCCTTCGACTTCCCGCAAGCCAACCTCCGGCCCATCCCGCTTCGCCAGCGCCACCGCCCGGTTAAGCGCCACCACCGCTGATGGCCAATACCGCTGCAACACGTCATACAGCCCGACGATTTCTCCCCAGTCCGTCTCTTCAGCCGTCGCCGCTTCGGCATGCACGGCAGCAATCGCCGCCTGGACGGTATAGGCCCCGAATGCACGGCTCTGCAGGGCCTGGCGCACCAGAGCACAGCCCTCGGCAATGAACTGCCGGTCCCACAAGCTACGATCCTGCTGCTCCAGAACCACCAAATCGCCTTGGCCATCGATGCGCGCCCGCTGCCGGGACGCCTGCAGCAACATCAACGCCAGCAGGCCGACCGCCTCCGGGTCGGGCAGCAACTGCACCAGCAACCGCGCCAGGCGAATGGCTTCATCGCTCAGCGCCTGCTGCAGCAGTGTCTCGCCCGATGACGCCGAATAGCCCTCGTTGAACACCAGGTAGATCACCCGCAACACGCTTTCCAGGCGCTCGGGCAGCTCATTCAGCTCCGGTACCTGGTACGGTATGCCCGCGTCACGGATCTTGGCCTTGGCGCGCACGATACGTTGGGCGATGGTGGCCGGGCTTTGCAGAAAGGCCCGGGCGATCTGCTCGGTGGTCAGGTCGCAGACTTCGCGAAGCGTCAATGGCACCTGAGCGTCGGCCGACAAGGCCGGATGGCAACAGGTGAAGATCAGCCGCAGGCGGTCATCCGCCAGCAGCTCTTCTTCACTGGGGTCCTGCGCCTGACCCTCCAGCAGCATGCTCAAGTCCGCCTGGGAGCGGTCGAAGCGGACGCGCCGGCGCAGCGCGTCGATGGCCTTGAAGCGCCCGACAGAAACCAGCCACGCTCGCGGGTTGGCGGGAATACCGTCGCGTTGCCAGCGTTCGACGGCAATGAAGAAGGCATCATGCATGGCCTCCTCGGCCAGGTCGAAATCACCCAGCAAGCGGATCAGTGTCGCCAGTATGCGCCGCGACTCCTGCCGGTACACAGCCTCGACTTCGGCACGCACCTGGGCCAGTGCGGCCATCAGTCGGGCATCCGCTGGGTCACCACCTCCACCAGGCGGTCCAGGCTTTCTCCCCAGCCCTGGTGGAAGCCCATTTCTTCATGGGCCCGACAGTCGGTGGCATTCCAGTGCCAGGCACGGGCGGTGTAGCGGGTTTTGCCCTGTTCCTCGTCAAAGCTGATCACGGCAGTCATGAAGGCCTTGTCCGACGGTACCCAACCGGGGCCGAAGGCATCGGTGAACACCAGCCGGCGTGGCGCGGCAATTTCCAGAAAGACGCCCTGGTTGGGGTACTCGCAGCCATCCGGCGCGCGCATCAGGGTGCGAAACAGGCCACCGGCCCACAGTTGCATCTCACACTCCGGGGTGGTCATGCCGTGCGGCCCCCACCACTGCATCAGCCACTGGGGTTCGGTCCAGGCGCGAAATACCTTGGCCGGTGGTGCGTCGATCAGGCGGCTGATGGACAACTCGTGTTGCGCCTGGACAATGGGTGCAAGGCTCATGCTGATGGTTCTCCTTGGCTGTCAGGGTTGCAGCTCGCGCACTGGTCGCACCTCGACACTGCCAACCCGCGCGGCAGGGATGCCCTTGGCGATATTCAGCGCTTCGTTGAGGTCGCGGGCCTCCACCAGGTAAAAGCCCGCCAGTTGCTCCTTGGTTTCGGCGAACGGGCCGTCGGTCAGGCTCATGTGTCCGTTGCGCATGCGTACCGTGGTGGCCGTCTGCACCGGCTTAAGCGCCTCGGCCGCCAGCATGCGCCCGGAACCGTGAATGGCTTCGGCGTAGGCCATGCATTCGGCGTCTGCCGGGCTGTCGGGCAGGCTGTGCAACAGCCCCTCGTCACAATAGACCAGGCACAGGTATTTCATGGTCGCCTCCAGGGTATTGGCAAAGTGCGTTTGGCGATAACGGCTCAGGGCTTGAGATCGAACAGCGCTTTTTGCGTTTCCATGTCGAAAGGCGCCGACCAGTGTTCGTGGATTACCTGCCACTGGCCGCCTTGACGACGATAGCCCACCGTGGCGCGCATGAAGCCGCACTGGCTTTCGTCGTCGCCTGGACCGCAGCGGTTCAGCCAATGGGCCAGGGCCAGATCGCCTGCGGCGTGCACGGTGAGTTGGGCAAGTTCGAACACCATGGGGCCGGTGCACATGCCCATGCACATTTCCCAGTGCGCCGTGTAGGCCGACTTGCCTTTGAATTGCAGAGCCTGGATGGCATCGAAGGCGACGATATCGTCGGCGTAGGGTTCGATGATGCGCGGGATGTCGCGATCGCGCACGGCTTGCATCCAGCGCTCGATCAATTGGCGGATTTCGGATTCGGCTGCAGTGCTCATCGGGGTACCTCCGACAGATCATAGGGGTTGGGGCACGGTGTGAAGCGTGCCTTCAGCTATGGTCGAACGGTAAGCGGAGGATTCGACAGGCGGGGAAATTATTCTGTATTGGCGGAGCACCCGGGAGATCGCGTCAGGGCCAGCAAGTGCCCGCCACAGCGTTTTCAGCCCCTGTGGCGGGCACCGCCAGTCAACCCTGCTGGCAACCTTCACCCATGGCCCGGTACTGAATGGTGTGCACCTGGCCCTGATGGTCTTCATAGGTCATGGTCGCAGGTACCACTTCGCAGACATTGGGGATGGTCGACAGGTTGATCACCCGCTTGATGTCCAGGTTCATCGAGTAGTCGTACTGCTGAGCCACAGGCTCGCTGGAGACGGGTTTGGCCTCATCGGCGAGGGCGAACGAGGACATACCGACCAATGCAAGAATCAGTAATGGTTTCATGTGGTTTTGCCTTTTGAGCGTTCAAGCTGATCGATTGACTTCTATTGCCGTATCCGGCGCGGAGAAGTTGTCATCTAGGGTCTAGATGGCACGAAGTACCGATCCCGCTTCGTACTGCCAGGGGGGATGAACAAAATTCTACTCCCGGTCAGCAATAGTTGAACCCCGTAGTCGGATATTCACCCTTGCCGGTTTTGCAACAATCTGCGACAAAGTGGCCGCAAATCATCAGGCCAGAGCCTCTGGCCTCGTTTCAGGGTAGGACTCACCATTTCTGAACAATTGTCCTGTTCGACGCTTTCGGACACAGAACGCCGTTTGCTCGACCACTTCTACCGCCAGCACAGCTCACGCATGCGCGCTGCAAGCGACGCCGAACTGTGGGTAGCACGGGCCCCTGGCATCATCGCCGGGCTGAGCCTGAGTGCGGTGGGTGAGGGATTCTGGCTGACGGGCCTGTTCGTCGCCCCGCAGCGGCGCAACCAAGGGGTGGCTGCGCGATTGGTCGAGGCCGCGCTGGCGCAGGTTGACGGGCCCGTCTGGCTGTTCTGTCATCCCGACCTGACGCCCTTCTACCAGCGCCTGGGTTTTGACCTGGCCCAACAGCTGCCAGAAGCCCTGGCCAGCCGCCTGCTACGCTATCAGCGCAACAAACGCCTGGTAGCCCTGCAGCGAGGTCAGTCCTCGCTGACCTCGAGCCCAGGGAACAGCACCTCGGTATAGCCGAACTTGGCAAAGTCCTGAATGCGCGAGGGGTATAGCCGGCCGATCAAGTGGTCGCACTCGTGTTGCACCACCCGTGCATGGAAGCCATCGGCAAAGCGGTTGATCGGGCTGCCCTGTGGGTCGATCCCTTGGTAGCAGATATGCTTGAAGCGCGGCACCACGCCGCGCAAGCCAGGCACCGACAGACAACCCTCCCAGCCGTCCTCGACCTCGCTGGAGGTCGGGGTGATGACCGGATTCAGCAGAATGGTCTGCGGCACCGCCTCGGCATCGGGGTATCGCTCGCTGCGCTCGAAGCCGAAGATCACCAACTGCAGGTCGATGCCGACCTGCGGGGCGGCCAGGCCCACACCGCCGACGTGACGCATGGTTTCGAACATGTCGTCGATCAGTTGCTGCAGTTCGGCACTGCCAAGCATGTGCTCGGGCACTGGCGGAGCGATGCGCAGCAGGCGTTCGTCGCCCATCTTGAGAATGTCACGGATCATCAGGGGTTCGGCTCGACGCTATGAGGCTTGCTCGGGTTCGGGTGCTCGTGACCCAGTACAGTCAAGGTTTCCTTGGGTTTTTCCCCGTCGAAGTCTTTCTCGCCCGGGTTCTTGCCTTCGGCTGACATGTGCTCGATCACCGCATTCATTTCGGCGCCGAGCAGCAGCACGGCAGCCGAAATATAGAAATACAGCAACAGCACGATGATTGCACCAATGCTGCCGTACATGGCGTTGTAATCGGCAAAGGTCTTCACGTAGTAGGCAAAGCCCAGTGAGGCCACGATCCACACCACAACCGCCAGCACCGAGCCCGGGGTGATGAAGCGAAACTGCTGTTTCACATCAGGCATCACGTAATAGATCAGGGCTACTGCCACCATCAGCAGAATGATGATCACCGGCCAGCGCAGGATGGTCCACAGTGTGACGATGAACTCCTGCATGCCGATCTGGGCAGCTATCCATTCCATCACCTGCGGGCCCAGCACCATCAGCGCTGCGGCCGCCAGCAGCATGCCAGCCAGGCCCACGGTGTAGAAAATGGAAAGCGGGATACGCTTCCACACCGGGCGACCTTCGGGCACATCGTAAGCGGCGTTCATGGCGCTCATCATCAGGCGCACGCCGGCGGAGGCGGTCCACAGGGCGATCACGATACCCACCGACAGCAGCCCACCCTTGGATTGCTGCAACTGGTCGATCACCGGATTCACCTGCTCCAGCGCCTGGGGTGGCAACACCAGTTCCGATTGCAGACGCAGCCAGGAGAAAAAGTCCGGCAAGTGCAGAAAACCGATCAGGGCAATCAGGAACAGCAGGAAGGGGAATAGCGAGAACAGCGCCTGGTAGGCCAGCGCTGAGGCATAGGTGGACATCTCGTCGTCGAGGAATTCCTTGACGGTGCGAACCAGCACGCGGTGCAGGGGCAAGCCGCGCAGGTCGGGGAAAATCATAGCGTCTCCTTTCGCCGCTTGATCGTTACACAGGCAAGTCTAATAGACCGTGCCCGAGCTGTGCTGCTCCCGGCCGTGGTTGAAGAATTTGCTTACGAATAAGTGCCGGCCTCTTCGCGGGTTCACCCGAGAAGAGGCCGGCACCGCCTCAAGTCAAGGTTTCTTCACCGCATCCTTCACATTGCCCTTGACCTGCTGCGCCTCGCCTTTGAGCTCCTGCGCCTTGCCTTCGGCCCGCAGCTTGTCGTTGTCGGTCACCTTGCCAACACCCTGTTTCACGTTGCCGATCGCTTCGTTGGCCAAGCCTTTCGCTTTGTCTTTAGTACCGCTCATGGCAAAACTCCTGCAAATGGAGACACGTGAACCGTGTCGACAGAAGGTTGACCCAACGCCTGGGCCAGGAGTTTCAACGGATTTCCCGGCCAGAAGCCGAACGGTAAAACGGCAGGCGAATACCGCCCAAGCCCGCGAAGAGGCCGGCACTGGCACCGCAAGTCACAAACCTTGCTCCGCCCCGTGCCACCCCTCACAATGCAGGCCTTCATAGCGTCAACGCGCAGGAACCTGCATGAAACTCGACAAACCCGCCGCCATCGCCCGGCGCAACGAAGCACTGGCCCGGCCGGTGCTGACCAGCAGCAATACTCTGTTCGCCACTCTGGACAGCAAACGCAACCTGTGGTGGTTCGAAGTGCCAGTGGCACTGCTGGGCAAGGGCCAGGCCGACTGGGTCAACCTGCTGCTGCACACGCCGGAAAGCGATGAGCTGCAGCACCTGAAGGTGCCCACCAATTTCCTCAAGGCTCACCTAGAGCAAATGGAAGTGCGCAAGCCTGGCAAGCGCCGCTCCACCATCAGCCTGGCCCTCAGCGCCGACCGTGACTCGCTGCTGCGCGACACCCGTCCGGGTGGCGAGCAGCTGGACTTCCGCAACTTCGTACAGGCGTAAGGCCGTCAGGCTTTCTCGATGCGATCGTCATGGATGACGATCAGGCCCTGCTTGAACAACCCGCCAATGGCCTTCTTGAAGTTGCCCTTGCTGACGTTGAACAGCTTACTGATCAACGCAGGGTCACTCTTGTCGCACACCCCCAACACCCCGCCTTCGGCTTCCAGGCGCGCCATGATCTGCTCTTGCAGGGTGTCCGCCAGGGCGGCGCCTACCGGCTGCAGGCTCAGTGAAATCTTGCCGTCCTGGCGCACTTCCTTGATGAAGCCCTTCTCGTGCATGCCCGAGCGCAAGAACTTGAACACCTCGTTCTTGTGGATCAGGCCCCAGTGGCGGTTGTTGATGATGGCCTTGAAGCCCATCGGCGTTTCGCCGGCCACCAGCAGCTCGACCGGCTGGCCAACCTTGTAGTCGGCTGGGGTGACATCGAGGTAGCGGTCCAGGCGCGACGTGGCAGTGATCCGGCGGGTGCGCTTGTCGAGGTACACGTGCACCACGCAGTAATCACCGATCTTCAGTGGCCGAGCCTCTTCCGAGTACGGCATCAGCAAGTCCTTGGACAGGCCCCAGTCCAGGAAGATACCGGCACCGTTGATGTCCTTGACCTTCAGGCTGGCGAACTCGCCAACCTGCACCTTGGGCTTCTCGGTGGTGGCGATCAGCTGGTCTTCGCTGTCCAGGTAGATGAACACGTTCAACCAGTCATCGACCTCGGTCTCGGCGTTTTTCGGGATGTAGCGCCCGGGCAGCAGGATCTCGCCATCGGCGCCGCCGTCCAGGTACAGACCGAAGTCCACGTGTTTCACGATTTGCAAACTGTTGTAACGCCCAAGCAGAGCCATTTCCGATGATCCTCAAGACAAGGCGGCTATTCTACACCTGAAGCCACCACATGGCCCGACCACTCATGCAGTGGAACCGCCAGGCCGCACTTGCATCTACCTTCTGGCCAGCCTGAGGAAGGAACAGCACATGCCGCTACGCCTGCCCAAAGCCCTGCTTATCGCCATCGGATTCGCCCTGGCCTTGGCCGCCTGCAGCCGCATCGACCTGGCCTATCGCAACCTCGACCGCCTGGTGCCGTGGTCGCTGAGCGACTACCTGGACATGAACCGCGAGCAAAGGGCGCTGCTGGATGATCGGTTGCGCGAGCACCTGGCCTGGCATTGCAAGACTCAACTGCCCGGCTACCTCGACTGGCTCGACCGGCTACGTGACATGGTCGCCGACGACCAGGTCACCGACCAGGCCCTGCAGCAAAGCACCCGCGAGGTCCGTGAAGCGATTGGTCGGGTGGCCGAGGAAATCACCCCTTCGGCCACCGAACTGCTGCGCGGCATGAGCGACAACCAGGTAGCGCAAATGCGGGAGGCCTTCCGCGAAGACATCAGTGAACGGCAGAAGCAGTATGTGGATACGCCATTGCCCAAGCAGATGGCCCGCCGTAGCGAGCGCATGGAAAAACGCCTGAAGCCATGGTTTGGCGAGTTGACGGCGGTACAGAAGCAACGCATCCAGGCCTGGTCTCAAGCGCTGGGTGACCAGAACCGTGAATGGATCGCCAACCGTGCCCACTGGCAGCAGCAACTGCTGTTGGCAATGAACCAGCGCAACGACTCCAGCTTCGAACCGCGCCTGGCGACCTTGTTGCAACGCAAGGAGAGTTTGTGGACACCCGAATACCGGGCGGCGTATCGGAATAGCGAGCAGCAGGCACGCAGCCTGCTGGTGGACCTGGTGCGGCAGAGCACCCCGCAGCAACGGAGGTTCCTGCAGGAACGGTTGGGCAAGGTGCGTACCCATTTGAGCGAGATGAAGTGTTTGAAGGAGTGACAGGCCTGTTCGCGCTGATTCACCGGGCCTTGCGCCGATACGGAAACACATCGATCACTTTCCCTTCACGTATCGCCGCCTGCAGCCCCTTCCAGTAATCCGCGTCATACAGTTCCCCATGCAAGCGGCTGAACAACCGCCGCTGGCCCATATCGGCAAACAGAAACGGCGGAAACTCTTCGGGAAACACATCATGCGGGCCGATCGAGTACCACGGCTCGCCCGACATTTCGTCCTCCGGGTAACGCGGTGGCGGGATGTGGCGGAAATTCACCTCGGTCAGGAAGCTGATTTCGTCATAGTCGTAGAACACGACCCGGCCATGGCGGGTCACGCCGAAGTTCTTCAGCAGCATGTCGCCGGGGAAGATATTCGCCGCCGCCAGTTGCTTGATGGCCAGGCCGTAGTCCTCCAGTGCCTCCAGCACCTGGCCCTCGGTGGCATGTTCCAGGTACAGGTTCAACGGCGTCATGCGCCGCTCGGTCCAACAGTGGCGGATCAGCACTGTGTCGCCCTCCAGCGCCACCGTCGACGGCGCCACCTCCAGCAACTCGGCCAGGCAATCCGGCTCGAACTTGCTGCGCGGAAAGCGAAAATCGGCAAACTCCTGGGTGTCGGCCATACGCCCCACCCGGTCGACACTCTTCACCAGCCGGTACTTGTCGATCACCGTGGCGCGGTCCACGGTTTTCGATGGCGAGAAGCGGTCCTTGATGATCTTGAACACCGTATTGAAGCCGGGCAAGGTGAACACGCTCATGACCATGCCCCGTACCCCTGGCGCCATGACAAAGCGGTCATCACTGCTGGCCAGGTGGTTGATCAGCGCGCGGTAGAACTCCGACTTGCCCTGCTTGTAGAACCCGATCGAGGTGTATAGCTCGGCAATGTGCTTGCCCGGCAGGATGCGCTTGAGGAAATTGACGAACTCGGCGGGCACCGGGACATCGGCCATGAAGTAAGAGCGGGTAAACGAAAAGATGATCGACACCTCGGCCTCGTCGGTAATCAGCGCATCGGCCTCGATGCCGTGGCCCTCGCGGTGCAGCAAGGGAATCACCAACGGCCACTGCTCATCGCTGTTGTACAGGCGGCCGACCAGATAGGCCCCCTTGTTGCGGTAAAGCACGGGTACAAACAGCTCCACGGCCAGCGTCGGGTCCTTGCACACCCAGTCGGGCAGGCATTCGCGCAGTTGTTCTTCCAGCCGCGCCAGGTCGCCTTCCAGGTCGCCATAGGGCATGTCGAACGGGTAATCGGCGAACACCGCGCGCAGCAAGTTCCTGAGACTGCCGTCAAGCCGATAGGTACGGGTTTGCGCGGCGCGCTCGCGGCCGCGCATGGAAGGCCGGGTAGTGTGGATGAACATGCAGCCATCGCTGATCAGGTCATGGCTGAACAGGCTGCAAAACAGCGAGTTGTACCAAGTCTCTGCCAGCTCGTCGTCCAGGCGTGGGTCGATCAGGTGGATATAGGCGTTTTTCACCAGCGGCCACTGTTCCACATCCAGCAGCACCTCTGCGGCAAAGGCCTGGCGCAGCCAACCGTTGACTTCGGCGACTTTCTCTTCGTAGAGATTGATGCGGGCAGCGGCGGCCTGCTGGATATCCTGCCAGCACGCCTGCTCGAAGCGCTGGCGAGCACCAAGGGTGATGCGCTGGAAATGATCGCGGTAGTCGTCGAAGCCGGCGAGGATCATCCGGGCGATTTCGACAGCGGGCCAGGGCTGGGACATGCGTGGGGCCTCGGAGCTGGGATTGAGTACAGAGCTTAGCCGCCCTTGGCTTCATGGGTTACTGCCATTGAAGGCCCGAGCTGTAGTTGCAGCTGCCTTGCCCAGAGCCCCGCAGCCCAAGAGGAATTACACAGCAAGAAAGCACAAGAATCCCCCCGCCCCCTGGCGTACACTCGCGCCCCTGCCTTACCTCCGGAGACCGTTGTGAGCCCCATCGCCCTAGCCCGCCTGCTGACCCTTGCCGCCGTCTGGGGAGCGAGTTTCCTGTTCATGCGCATCATCGCCCCCGAACTGGGCACGGTGCCGACCGCGTTCTTCCGGGTCTCCATCGCCTGTCTGGGCCTGATCGTGATACTGGCCGCCGCCCGTGTGCGCTGGGACTTCCAGGGCAAGCTCGGTGCGTGCCTGGTGCTGGGCATGATCAACTCCGGCATCCCCGCCACCTTCTACTCGGTGGCGGCCCAGGTGCTGCCGGCCGGCTATTCGGCGATCTTCAACGCCACCACCCCGTTGATGGGCGTGCTGGTCGGCGTACTGTTCTTCCGCGAGCCAATGACCCTGGCCAAACTCTGCGGCATCTTCCTTGGCCTGTTCGGCGTCGGCATCCTTAGCGGCGCCGGCCCGGTGGCACTGGACATGGCCCTGCTGCAAGGCGCCCTCGCCTGCCTGGCGGCCACCACCTGCTACGGCTTTGCCGGGTTCCTCGCCCGCCGCTGGATCAGCGGCCTGGACAGCCGCCTTTCCGCACTGGGCAGCATGCTCGGCGCCACGCTGATGCTGACCCCGCTGTTCAGCTGGAGCGCGCTCACCCAACCGCCCGCCAGCTGGGGGGGCTGGGAGGTGTGGTTGTCGTTGCTGGGGCTGGGGCTGCTGTGCACCGCCTTTGCCTACATCCTGTACTTCCGCCTGCTCGAAGAAATCGGCCCGGTAAAAGCCAGCACCGTAACGTTCCTGATCCCGGTATTCGGCGTATTGTGGGGGGCATGGCTGCTGAATGAGCCATTGTCGATGGCGCATCTATACGGCGGCCTGCTGATTGGCCTGGCCTTGTGGCTGGTGCTGCGCCCGGCGCGCAGCTGAAGCGGGGTACTGCATGAACAGCGCGTACAAAAAGGTCCTGTTCCGCCTGGAACAGGACGAGAACGGCTACCCACCGGCCTCGGTCGAGGGCCTGTGGGCCAAGGCCGTGGAAGGCGGCTATGCCATCGACAACATACCCTTCCATGTCTATGGCATCGCCCCGGGCGACGTGATCGACACCCGCGAGGAAGCAGGCGAAACCTGGTTCGCAGAACTGCGCCACAGCAGCGGCAGCTCGGTGTTCCGGGTGGTCGTCAAACCACCGGAAACCCTCGACCAGGTACGCGCAGCATTGCTGGATTTCGGCTGCGCCTGTGAAACCGAACAAGCAGTGAAGATGTTGGCGGTCGAGGTCCCGCCGCAACGCTCGCTCGATACCCTGCTCTACTACCTGCTCACCCAGCGCGAAGCCGGCCTGCTGGACTTCGAGGAAGGCGTGTTGCGCCACGCCATCCCCGAAGAGTTCCGCTAGGGCCTACGCTTCGGCCAGGCGCGCGGCGGGCTTGCGAAACACGAACAGCAGCCCAACCACGATCAGCCCCATGCCCAGCAGGCTGAGTGGTGCCAGGCGGTTACCGAAGATCAGCAAGTCCATCACCGCAGTCACCGCCGGCACCAGGTAGAACAGGCTGGTGACATTGACCAGGTTGCCCTTGGCGATCAGCCGGTACAGCAGCAAGGTTGCCAGCAGCGAGACCACCAGGCCCATCCACAGCAGCGCACCGACGAAGCTGCCGGTCCACTCGACATGAAGCGGTTGCAGAGGTGCGAACAGCGCGCACATGGCAAAGCCGGCCAGGTACTGCAGCGGCAGTGTGCCCATGGGGTTGTCGGTAATGCGCTTCTGCAGGATCGAGCCAAAGGTCATGCTGACCAGCGCCAGCAGGGCGAACAGCATGCCCGCCAGCGATACCCCGCCCAGGTTGATGCCCTGGTAGACCACCATGATCAAGCCGCCCAACCCCAAACCCAGGCCGAACAAACGGCTCCAGGAACGCTGGCGTTCCATCAGCACCACGGTGAGGATCGGTTGTACCCCCATCACCGTGGCCATGACGCCCGGGGTGACATGGGTATCAAGCGCCAACAGATAGAAAATCTGATAGGCACCGAGCAGCACACACCCTGTACCAAGGGCGCGCAGAATGCTCCCGCGAGTACGCGGCCAGCGCAGCCCTAGCAACGGGCCGATCAGCAACAGGCCAGCCAGGGCCAGCGCCGAGCGCAACAGCAGGAAGGCGAACGGGCTGGCATGCGCCAGGCCGAGCTTGGAGACAATCGCCCCGCTGCTCCACAGCAGGACGAACAGGCAGGTAGTGGCCGCAGAGGCCACGGACGTTTTGGTAAAGACAGACATGAATTGCCACCTGATAGTAGGCAGATAAGCCAAACGGACGGCGTGCGCTTCAACGTGAGCAGTGGCCGACCGTGTTCAGTAGGTTGCGCGTGTGAAGGGGTACGGCACGAAGCCGATCAGCCCAGCACGACCACGCAATGAGGCGGAGCTACGCCGCCTACGACGCCACTGACAGGTGGTGGGGAGTGACAGATCATGACCGGCTGCTGGCTACCACGCACGACCATGCCCGCGACTGGCGCGATGGCAAAGCGTGTGGTGGAAGGGATGGCGGGCATGACAGGGTTCTTTGCAGAAGTGAATGTTCTGGAATATAGCGAGTGATTCTTCGCAGCACAACCCCGCCTCCACGCGCGCGCCCTCGTCCTTGAAGGATGAGGCGCACCTGTGGCAGCGGGCTTGCCCCGCAAAGCGGCCGGTTAGACCAGAAAAAATCAGAACAACCAGCGATACAACAGATACGCCACCACCACCGCCAGTACCGGCCGCAGCACGCGGTAAGCCTTGGGGTTGGCACGTTTGAACTGCTTCACATGGCTGCTGATCCTGTTGCTGAAGCGCTTGCTCCAGGCGTACGCCTGGTTGATCCCGCCCACGCGCTCGTCGTCGGTGTTCTGCGGCGCGGTGGCGCGGCCGAGGAAGGCACTGACCTTACGGTTGATGCGCGTCATCAGCGGGCTACTCAGCGGGCGCTCGATGTCGCAGAACAGGATCACGCGGGTTACGTCGGTTTCGTTCTTGACCCAGTGCACATAGGTTTCATCGAACATCACGTCTTCGCCATCACGCCAGGCGTACTGCTCACCGTCCACATAGATGCGGCATGCGTCGGAGTTCGGCGTGGACAGCCCCAGGTGATAACGCAGCGAACCGGCGAACGGGTCGCGGTGCGGGTTCAGATGGCTGCCGCCGGGTAGCAGGGCAAACATTGCGCCCTTGACATTGGGGATGCGGCTGACCAGCTCGACAGTGCGCGGGCACAGGGTTTGCGCCGAAGGCAGCGGTTTGTCGTACCACTTCAGGTAAAAGCGCTTCCAGCCCTTCTTGAAGAACGAACCGAAGCCGGCGTCGTTATCTTTCTCAGCGGCACGGATATAGCCTTCGTCGAACAGGCGCATGGCCTCTTCGCGGATTTCCTGCCAGTTGTCCTTCAACACGTCCAGCTCCGGGAAGCGCTGACGGTCCAGATAGGGCTTGGACGGCACGCCGGAAAACAGGTACATCAACGCGTTGTAGGGGGCGAACAGCGCCGAATGGTTGACGAACTGGCGCAACACCGGCAGGCGGGCCTTGCCGCGCAAATGCACGAACAGCACGCTGCCGAAAAACACCAGCAAGACACCCGCCTTGGCTGCAAAGGAAAAGGTCATGCTTTCACTCCTTGAGGAAGAGTCAGGGCTGCGCTGCCTGCTCTCCAGAAAATCATCCTGCCATCATAAACTGATCCCGCCGCGGTAAAAACAACCCGGGCGGGATCGCATTCATGAAGATTTTGCAATAAACCAGTCCGCCGATCGTTGCGCCGGATCAGCGGCAAGGCCGATTACTGCTGGGTTTCCTGCTCGCTGAACATGTCGCTGAACAGCATGCTCGACAAGTATCGCTCGCCCGAATCGGGCAGGATTACGACGATGGTCTTACCCTGCATTTCCGGTTTTTCGGCCAGACGCACCGCTGCCGCCATTGCCGCACCGCAGGAAATACCACAAAGGATGCCCTCTTCCTGCATCAGGCGAATCGCCATGGCCTTGGACTCTTCGTCGGTCACCGTCTCCACTTGGTCGACAATCGACAGGTCGAGGTTTTTCGGCACGAAACCGGCGCCGATGCCCTGGATTTTGTGCGGGCTTGGCTTGAGTTCTTCGCCGGCCAGGGTCTGGCTGATCAGTGGCGATGCCACGGGTTCCACTGCCACCGACAGGATGGCCTTGCCCTGGGTATGTTTGATGTAGCGCGACACGCCGGTGATGGTCCCGCCAGTGCCCACGCCTGCCACCAGCACGTCGATGGCGCCGTCCGTGTCGTTCCAGATCTCAGGGCCGGTGGTTTTCTCGTGAATGGCCGGGTTGGCCGGGTTTTCGAACTGGCCCGGCAGGAAGTACTGCTCCGGGTCGGAGGCGACGATTTCGTTGGCCTTCTCGATCGCGCCCTTCATGCCCTTGGCCGGATCGGTCAATACCAGCTCGGCGCCCAGTGCCTTCAGCACCTTGCGGCGCTCCAGGCTCATCGAGGCGGGCATGGTCAGCATCAGCTTGTAGCCGCGGGCGGCGGCAACGAAGGCCAGGCCGATACCGGTGTTGCCCGAGGTGGGCTCGACGATGGTCATGCCCGGTTTGAGCCTGCCGCTGCTCTCGGCGTCCCAGACCATGTTCGCGCCGATGCGGCACTTGACCGAGTACCCGGGGTTGCGCCCTTCGATCTTGGCCAGGATGGTCACACCGCGCGGGGCGATGCGGTTGATCTGCACCAGCGGCGTGTTACCGATGGAGTGGGCGTTGTCTGCAAAGATACGGCTCATGGCAGGGGTCCTTGGCATGAAAAAGCAGGGAAATGCCTCAAGGGTAAGCCTGCGGCGGTGGCCCGTAAAGCCTGTTCGAACTCAGCCCGCCACGTTGCGGTCAACCGCACATCCCGCCTTGGAGACAGCCTCATGAAAGCCCGCTATCGCTGGCCGCTGGTCGGCCTGGCCAGCCTGATCGTGCTGCTGGTGGCGCTGCACCTGGCCCTGCCCTACCTGGTGCGCGACTACCTAAACGACAAGCTGGCCGACATGGGTGACTACCGCGGCCAGGTAGCCGATGTGGACCTGGCCTGGTGGCGCGGTGCCTATCAGATCAATGGGCTGAAAATCGTCAAGACCACCGGCAAGGTGCCCGTACCGTTTCTCGACGCCCCACTGATCGACCTTTCGGTGAGCTGGCGTTCGTTGTGGTACGACAAGGCAGTAGTGGCGGAGGTGACCTTCGTGCACCCCGAGCTGAACTTTGTCGACGGTGGTAGCAAACAGGCATCGCAGACCGGCCAAGGTACCGACTGGCGCCAGCAGCTGGAAAAACTCCTGCCCATCACCCTCAACGAAGTGCGTATCGACAACGGCGTGCTGACGTTCCGCAACTTCAATTCCAAGCCACCGGTCGACCTCAAGGCCACCCGGTTGAACGCCAGCATCCACAACTTGACCAACGTGCGCGACCAGCAAGGCCGTCGCGATGCAAGTTTCGAAGGGACGGCGCTCATCGCGGGGGATGCGAAGGTAGAAAGCCGTGCCACCTTCGACCCTTTCAGTGATTTCGACGACTTCGAATTCAGGCTTCGCGCCACCGGCATCGAGCTGCGCAAACTGAATGACTTTGCCAGCGCCTACGGCAAATTCGACTTCAATGCCGGGCACGGAGACGTGGTCATCGAGGCCCAGGCAGAAAACGGCCGGCTGAACGGCTATATAAAACCGCTGCTGCGCGATGTCGACGTGTTCGACTGGCAACAGGACGTCGAGGAAAAGGACAAGGGTTTCTTCCGCTCGGTGTGGGAGGCCCTGGTGGGGGCGACCGAAACGGTGCTGAAGAACCAGCCGAAAAACCAGTTCGCCACCCGGGTGGAACTCAGCGGCAGTGTGCGCCAACAGGATATCAGTGCCTTCGAAGCGTTCTTGCAGATCCTGCGCAATGGGTTTGTCCAGGCATTCAATGCGCGCTATGAGCAACCAGCGCCGAAGTCTGACTGAGACAGCGTGACGGGGCATTCAGGGACTGAATACCCGGTCTGCGTTTGCAGCCGCCTGGCCCCGCGTTATAGTCGGAAACAAATCCAGATCATGTGCTGCCTGTTCGGGCCTCTTCGCGGGTAAACCCGCTCCTACAACCTTATTAGGCGCGGGTTTATCCGCGAAGAGGCCCGCAAAGCCCTAAACAGAGGACAACCCCCCATGAAGTTCGAAGGCACCCGCGACTACGTCGCCACAGACGACCTGAAACTGGCGGTAAACGCGGCCATTACCCTCGAACGCCCGCTGTTGGTCAAGGGCGAACCGGGCACCGGCAAAACCATGCTCGCCGAGCAGTTGGCGGCTTCGTTCGGGGCGCGCCTGATCACCTGGCACATCAAATCCACCACCAAGGCCCACCAGGGGCTGTACGAGTACGACGCGGTCAGCCGCCTGCGCGACTCGCAGCTGGGCGTGGACAAGGTGCACGATGTGCGCAACTACCTGAAAAAGGGCAAGCTCTGGGAGGCCTTCGAGGCCGACGAGCGGGTCATCCTGCTGATCGACGAAATCGACAAGGCCGATATCGAATTCCCCAACGACCTGCTGCAAGAACTCGACAAGATGGAGTTCTACGTCTACGAAATCGACGAGACCATCAAGGCCAAACAGCGTCCGATCATCATCATTACCTCGAACAACGAAAAAGAGCTGCCGGACGCCTTCCTGCGCCGCTGCTTCTTCCACTACATCGCCTTCCCCGACCGCACTACCCTGCAGCAGATTGTCGACGTGCACTACCCGAACATCAGCCAGTCGCTGGTCAGCGAGGCGCTGGATGTGTTCTTCGACGTGCGCAAGGTGCCGGGCCTGAAGAAAAAGCCGTCCACCTCCGAGCTGGTCGACTGGCTCAAGCTGCTGATGGCCGACAACATCGGTGAAGCGGTGCTGCGCGAACGCGACCCGACCAAGGCCATCCCGCCGCTGGCCGGTGCGCTGGTAAAAAACGAGCAGGATGTACAACTGCTCGAGCGCCTGGCCTTCATGAGCCGGCGCGGCAACCGCTGACAGGAGCAGGGCCATGCTGCTCAATCTGTTCAATGAGATGCGTGCCGCCAAGGTGCCGGTTTCGGTGCGTGAACTGCTCGACCTGCACCAGGCCTTGCAAAAGCGCGTGGTGTTCGCCGACATGGACGAGTTCTACTACCTCGCCCGCGCCATCCTGGTGAAGGACGAACGCCACTTCGACAAGTTCGACCGTGCCTTCGCAGCCTACTTCAAGGGCCTGGAAAATCTCGACCGGCACATCGAGGCGCTGATCCCCGAAGACTGGCTGCGCAAGGAATTCGAGCGCTCGCTGACCGATGAAGAACGCGCGCAGATCCAGTCGCTGGGCGGCCTGGACAAGCTTATCGAGGCATTCAAGCAGCGCCTCGAAGAGCAAAAGGAACGCCACGCTGGCGGCAACAAGTGGATTGGCACCGGCGGCACCAGCCCATTCGGCTCGGGTGGTTTCAACCCCGAGGGCATCCGCGTCGGTGACGCCGGCAAGCGTCAGGGCAAGGCGGTAAAAGTCTGGGACCAACGCGAGTACAAGAACCTCGACGACCAGGTCGAGCTTGGCACCCGCAACATCAAGCTGGCCCTGCGCCGGCTGCGCAAGTTCGCCCGCGAAGGCGCCGCCGAAGAGCTCGACATCGATGGCACCATCGACCACACCGCGCGTGATGCCGGGCTGCTGAACATCCAGATGCGCCCCGAGCGGCGCAACACCGTGAAGCTGCTGTTGCTGTTCGACATTGGCGGTTCGATGGATGCCCACGTCAAAGTCTGCGAAGAGCTCTTCTCGGCCTGCAAGACCGAGTTCAAGCACCTGGAGTATTACTACTTCCACAATTGCGTTTATGAGTCGGTGTGGAAGAACAACCTGCGCCGCACGTCCGAACGTTTTTCCACCTTCGACCTGCTGCACAAGTACGGCGATGACTACAAGGTGGTGTTCGTCGGTGACGCGGCCATGGCGCCCTACGAGATCACCCAGCCCGGTGGCAGCGTGGAGCACTGGAACGAAGAAGCCGGGTATGTGTGGATCCAGCGTTTCATGGAAAAATTCAGGAAGGTCATCTGGATCAACCCATACCCCAAGCAGGCCTGGGAGTACACCGCTTCGACCCATCTGGTGCGCGACCTGATCGAGGACAAGATGTATCCGCTGACCCTGCAAGGGTTGGAGGACGGGATGCGCTACCTGTCCAAGTGAGGTTGCCTGCTCCAACATCGCCGCCAAGGCATGCACAGCACGTGTGTAGGAGCGGGTTTACCCGCGAAGAGGCCGCCCGCTCTACCGCCAACGGTGCAGGTAATCCTGCTGCTCTCGCCAGGCCTCGTCCTGCACCACCGCCCTGAACCGCACCACCGTCCCCGGCATGCACTGCGCCAGTTGCGCCAGCGCCAGCGGCGTCAGCGCGCCCAGCCGCGGGTACCCACCAATGGTCTGCCGGTCATTGAGCAACACGATCGGCTGCCCGTCCGGCGGCACCTGTACCGCCCCCAGCGGGATCCCTTCGGAGATCATCGGCGCCCCTTGGTACACCAGCTGCGGCCCCAACAACCGGATGCCCATGCGGTCAGCCCGGCTATCCAGCGTCCACTCCCGGTTGAATGCCTCGAACAGGCTGGTACCGCTGAATTCACCGATCTGCGCGCCCATCACCAGGTCCAGCACCGGCTTTTGGGCGAACTGCGGGCACAACGCTTGCGGCACTTCGCGCAGGGGGGCATTGCTACTGGTAAAAGCCAATGCCTGGTGTTTAGCCAGCGCAGCACCCTGGCCATCGATGCCACCCAGTGCTTCACGTACCACGGTGGCACAACTGCCCAGCACATCCTCGCCCAGAAACCCACCCGGTGCCGCCAGATACGCCCGCACACCCACTTTGGGCTGCTTCAGGGTCAAGCGCTGCCCCTTGGCCAGGGCAAAGCTGCGCCATGGCGCCAGGGGCTGATCATCGACACACGCATCCAGGTCGGCACCGGCCAGGGCCAGCACGCAATCCTGTTCGGCCACCACGCAAAAACCACCCAGCGCCACCTCGACCACCGGCGCCCCCAACGGGTTGCCCAACAGCCAGTTGGCCCAGTGCATCGCCACCCAGTCCAGCGCCCCGCCCTGGGTCACGCCAAGGTGGCGCACGCCGAAGCGCCCGGCATCCTGTAACTGGCACAACGGCGTACTGGCCTCGATCATCAACTGCTTCATCCCTGCGCCTCCACATCACCACCCATGGCCAGGAATTCGCTGCGCGAAACCGGCACGAAGCGCACCCGATCACCGGGTTGCAAAAGGCTGTAACCCTCACGCTCACGGTCGAACAACCGCACCGGGGTGCGCCCGATCAGGTTCCAGCCACCCGGCGATACTGCCGGGTAGGCCGCCGTCTGGCGTTCGGCAATACCCACGCTGCCCGCCGCCACGCGCTTGCGCGGGGTACTCAGACGAGGGCTGGCCAGGCGCTCGTCGACCAGGCCCATGAAGCCGAAACCCGGCGCGAAGCCCAGGGCAAACACCGGGTAATCGCGTTCGCCGTGCAAGCGAACAATCTCCGCTTCACTCAAGCCGCTGCGAGCTGCCAGCACAGGCAGCTCGGGGCCGACACTGGCGTCGTACCACACCGGGATTTCGTGTCGGCGGCCGCCACTGCCGGTGTCAGGCTGCAAGCCGTCCAGCGCCTGAGCGATTCGCGCCCTGGCCTCGCCTGGCGGCAGGGCAAACTGCACCATCAGCGTGGTATAGGACGGCACCAGGTCCAGCAAATGCTCGCCGAACGCCGCGCTCAAGCGCCGGCTGGCGGCGAGCATCCATGGCATGTTGGCCTCATCGATACGGTCGAACAGGCGTACCATCAGGCTGTCGATGGCGACCACTTCGATTCGCGGCTTCATCACACCTCCAGCCCATCGAGGGCCTGGCGAATCTGCCGCACCGCCGCCACCGAACTGTCGTTGTCGCCATGCACGCAGAGGGTGCGGGCGGCAAGCTGCAAGGCGCTGCCATCGTCAGCCAACAGCGTTTCGCCTCGGGCCAGACGCACCGCCTGCTCCACCACCCGCGCCGGGTCGTGATGCACCGCGCCCGGCAGGCGCCGCGACAGCAGATGGCCGCTGGCGGTGTATGCGCGGTCTGCGAACGCCTCGAACCACAGCGGCACGCCGATTTCATCGCCCAGTGCCTGGGCGGCACGGTTGTCGGCGGTGGCCATCAGCATCAATGGCAGGTTGCTGTCATAGGCCGCTACGGCCTCCAGCACGGTACGCAGCTTGAGCGGGTCGGCCATCATGTCGTTGTACAGCGCGCCATGGGGCTTCACATAGGCCACGCGACCACCCAGCACTTTGCAGATGCCATCCAGCGCACCGATCTGATAATGCAGCAGGTCACGGATTTCTTCCGGGCTGCAGGCCATGGAACGGCGGCCGAAGCCGACCAGGTCCGGGTAGGCCGGATGAGCGCCGATAGTCACCCCGTGCTCCAGCGCCAGGGCCACGGTACGGCGCATGATACCGGGGTCGCCGGCGTGGTAGCCGCAGGCGATGTTGGCGCAATCGATGTAAGGCATGACCTCGGCATCCAGGCCCATGCGCCAGCTGCCAAAACTCTCGCCCATGTCGCAATTGAGTAGCAGGCGTTCCACCACGCGGTCTCCCTTGTCGTTGTGCATATACCTACCTTACCGCGCCTGCAGCTGTTTGCCGCGGGTTTCCGGCAAGCTCAAGGCCGCCACGATCACAATGCCGTAGGACACAGCAGAAAACACGCCGATACCCAGGCCCAGCGGAACATTCTGGCCGAGCATGCCGATCATTAACGGGAACAGCGCGGCAATGACCTTGCCGATGTTGTAGCAGAAGCCCTGCCCCGAACCCCGGATGCGCGTTGGGAACAGTTCGGTCAGAAACGCGCCCATGCCACTGAAGATACCCGAGGCGAAGAAGCCCAACGGGAGGCCCAGCCACAGCATCACGCCATCGCTGACCGGCATCTGCGTGTACAACAGCACAATGACGAAAGAGCCCACGGCGAACAGGATGAAGTTCTTCTTGCGCCCCAGCAGGTCGGACAGATAAGCGCTGACCACATAGCCCACGTACGAGCCGACGATCACCATGGCCAGATAACCACCCGTGCCCAGCACACTCAGGCCGCGTTCGTTCTTCAGGAAGGTTGGCAGCCACGAGGTGATGGCGTAGTAACCGCCGAGCGCGCCGGTGGTCAGCAGGGATGCCCGCACGGTGGTCCAGAGCATGCCCGGGGCGAAGATTTCGTAGAAGCGCGAGGGTGCCTCGGCGTTTTCCACTGCCTTGGCCTTACGATAGACCTCAGGGTCCTTGACCAGGCGGCGAACGAAGATCACGAAGATTGCCGGTACCAGCCCCAGCAGGAACAACGCACGCCAGGCCTGCTCTGCCGGCAGCCAAGAGAACAGCAGCGCATAGAGGATGGCCGTGAGGCCCCAGCCGATTGCCCAGCCGGACTGCACCATGCCCACCGCCTTGCCGCGGTCCTGGGCGCGGATCACCTCGCCGATCAACACCGCACCGGCGGTCCACTCGCCACCGAAGCCAAAGCCCATCAAGGTTCGGGCAATCAACAGTTGCTCGTAGTTCTGAGCGAAGCCGCACAGGAAGGTGAAGAAGGCGAACCACAACACCGTCAGTTGCAGGGTACGCACCCGCCCGATGCGGTCGGAGAGGATACCCGCCACCCAGCCTCCTACAGCCGAGGCGATCAGCGTGCTGGTGTGGATCAACCCGGCTTCGGTGGTGGTGATACCCCACAGCATGATCAGCGTAGGGATGACGAAACTGAGCATCTGTGTGTCCATGCCGTCCAGGCCATAGCCAATCTTGCAGCTCCAGAAGGTACGTCGTTGCTGTTTGTCGATGTCGCGGTACCAGGCGAAAGGCCCGGACGAAGGGAGGGTACTGACCTGCTGCTGCACGCCGGTGGGGTTCATGGATGCCTCGGCTTGTTGGTATTGTTTTATGGGCGACATGAAGCGTCGCGGCCTGGGCGCCATTGTTCAGAGGCCGCCTCGCCTGCGTCCAACGAAAAAAACCGCCGGTCTGGAACAAGAAAAACTGATCATGAACCTTCGCTTCCTCGAAACCTTCGTCTGGGTCGCCCGGCTCAAGAGCTTCCGCCTGACGGCAGAAAAGCTGTTCACCACCCAGGCTTCGGTATCCAGCCGCATTGCCGCACTGGAGGCCGACCTGGGCGTGAAGCTGCTGCTGCGCGACTCCCGCGGCGTCAGCCTGACCCCGGAAGGCAGCAAGGTACTGGAATACGCCGAACGCATGCTGGAAACCGCCAAGGCCATGAAGCAATCGCTGGACAGCGACCGGGCCAAGGTCGGGCGCATTCGCATCGGGGTGATGGATACTGTGATCCACACCTGGATGAGCGCGCTGGTGGCGGAGCTGACCGAGCGCTACCCGCAGGTGGAAATCGAACTGGTGGCCGACACCGCGCTGAACTTGCGCGAGCAGCTGCAGAAGGGCTTTCTTGACGTGATCTTGCAGACCGACTTGCTGCGCGAGCAATCGATCCGCAGCCTCGACCTGGCACGCTACCCAATGGGCTGGGTGGTGGCCGCAGGCGCCCACCAGCACCGGGACTATGCGTCGCTGGCCGAACTTGGGCGCGAGCGCATCATCACCTTCTCGAAGAATTCACGGCCGCACCAGGAGGTGCTGAGCTTGCTGCAGGCTGCGGGGGCAGAGGCACCACGGTTGAATTGTGTGAACTCGGTGGCGGCGATTACCCGGCTGTTGCGCGACGGCTTTGGCATTGGCGCGCTACCGCCGGCGCTGGTGGATGCCGAGTTGGGCCGGGGCGAGCTGGTGCTGCTGGAAGGGTTGCAGCCGCCGCCGAGCCTTGAGCTGGTGGTGGCGTGGCAGACCGGGGTGGCGTTGGTCGATGAGGTGGTTGGGGTTTGCCGGCAGGTGTTGGCGCGGTATGCGCGGGATGTGGGTGGGCAGCGGATCGTGCTGGTCTGACCAACAGTCTCCGCCTGTACCGGCCCTTTCGCGGGCTTGCCCGCTCCCACAGGATCATCACAGGCCTGGCGGGCTAGGTTGTACC